>JAIEEQ010000079.1 GCA_029067355.1 Anaeroplasmataceae bacterium
AATCTTAAAACTGTGTGTGTGCCGATATATCCGGCTCCTCCTGTTACTAATATTTTTTTCATACTTTCACCTCTATTAAAAAATTTTAACATAAAGCTTGAAATAATGCAATTCCCTTTATTCTAACTCCAGTTTCCCTGTGTATAACTGATGATATATCCCTTTTTGTGCTAAAAGCTCCTCATGTGTTCCCCGCTCCATCACCTTTCCATGGTCTAAAACAAGGATGGCGTTTGCATTTCTTACTGTTGAAAGTCTATGAGCAATAACAAAAACCGTTCTGCCCTTCATTAACTTATCCATTCCCTCTTGTACAAGACGTTCTGTTCTGGTATCTATGGAAGAGGTTGCTTCATCAAGAATTAATACTGGAGCGTTAGCTACTGCCGCTCTTGCGATAGATAAAAGCTGACGCTGTCCCTGGCTTAAGTTTCCTCCATCTGAAGAAACGAGAGTATCATAGCCCTGTGGAAGCTTTTTTATAAAGTTATGAGCATTCGCAAGCTTTGAAGCCTCTACAATTTCTTCATCAGTTGCATCCAATCTTCCATATCGAATATTTTCTTTTATGGTACCTGTAAACAAGCTTGTATCCTGCAACACAACACCTAAGGAACGACGTAAATCGTCCTTTTTAATATTTTTAATATTAAAGCCATCATAGGTTATTTCGCCTCCTTCAATTTCATAGAAGCGATTAATTAAATTCGTTATTGTGGTTTTTCCTGCGCCTGTTGCCCCAACAAAAGCAATCTTTTGTCCTGGCTTAGCATAAAGGCTTAAATCAGTCAATATGCGTTTCCCAGCTGTATAAGAAAAGTCAACCTGATAAAAACGGACATCTCCCTGAAGTGAAGTATGCTTCCCATTCTTCTCCTTCCAGCTCCACTGATTCTTTCCAGTCCGCACCAATTCTATATCTCCTTGATCCATTTCTTCTTTTTCATCCATCAGCTTAAATAAGCGTTCTGCCCCTGCAAGACCATTCAACAATAGATTGGCTTGATTTGTAAATTGATTAATTGGCATTGCTGCTTGCCTTACAAATACCAAATAGGAGGCAATTCCTCCTAAGGAAAAGGAAATAAATGGAATATAATCTAATGCTATGAAGCCGCCTATAATAGCTACAATTGCATAATTAATATATGAAATTGAAACAACCATAGGAATCATAGACATAGAGTATTGCAATGCTGTCTGCCCTGCCTCTTTCAATTTTTGATTCTGCTTCTTAAACTCCTCAATGTTAGCTTCCTCATGATTAAATACTTTTACAACCTTTTGTCCACTAAGCATTTCTTCTACAAAGCCATTAACATTAGCCATACCTCTTTGTTGTTGTCCAAAGGCCTTTTTACTTTTTTTAGAAGCATAAATAATATAAATCGCCATAATGAAATAAAATAAAATCACAAAAAGAGAAAGAAGCCAATTTAAAACAAATAATAGAACAATTAGACCTATAATCTGAATACTATTAGAAATCAGCATAGCAAATGCATTATTCATAGCTTCGCTTAATGTGTCAATATCATTTGTAAAATTGCTCATAATTTCTCCATGCGTTCTTTGATCAAAATAGACTAAAGGGAGCTGTTCCATTTTCTTAAAAATGTCTCTCCGCATTTCAAAAATGATTTTTTGAGCTAAGCGAATCATAATTTGAGAATAGCCTAACGTAGATAGAACACCAATACTGTAAATTCCTATCTCTATACCTAAAGCATACCAAAGCTTTGAAAACCCAGGATCCTGTGTATAGTTGTCTATGATAGGGCGAAACATATAGGTTCCTAGCAAATTGGCTGATGCAGAAAGTGTAACTAGAATGGCAACAATAAATACCAACACCTTATGCTTTCCCATATAGCGTAATAAACGTCTTATCGTTTTCTTTAAATCATCTGGTCTTTTAATTGATGTTACTGGTGGCATTCTGATACACCTCCTAGCTGGACGTGATACAAATCCTGATAAATTAAAGAACGCTCTAAAAGCTCCTTGTGTGTTCCTACATCTACAATTTGTCCATTTTCCATAATAATAATCTTATCTGCATTCATTACAGAAGCAACTCGTTGAGCGATAACGATGTTTGTTACTCCCTCTAATCCCCGGATACTATTCATAATCTTTCTCTCTGTTTCCATATCGCACGCAGAGGTCGAATCATCAAAAATAATGATTTTAGGCTTTTTCAATAACGCTCTGGCAATACATAGCCTTTGCTTTTGTCCTCCAGATACGTTAACTCCCCCTTGTCCTAAATCATAGTCTAACCCGCCAGGAAGTCGATCTAAAAATTCATCTGCACAGGCTAATCTGCAAGCCTCTTCAATTTCCTTTTGTGAAGCGTTTGGATTTCCCCAAAGAAGATTATCCTTAACACTTCCACTAAATAAAACATTCTTTTGTAATACAATCGCAATTTGCTCACGAAGCACCTTCAAATCATATTCCTTTACGTCCTGTCCACCCAGTAGAATTTGACCTGAGGTTACATCATACAAGCGAAGAATTAAAGATACTAGAGTGGATTTTGCTGCCCCCGTTCCTCCTAATATACCTACACTCTCCCCTGCATTTATTTTCAAATTAATATCAGATAAAACAAACTCCTCACTTTGTTCTTGATATTTGAAATAAACATTTTTAAATTCAATTTCTCCTGAAGAAACCTCTAATAACGCATCAGTCCTTGAGCATATACTGGATTCTTCAGTTAAAACCTCCTTTAATCGTCTAGAGGATGCAAAGGAACGATTGATTAAAAGAAATACATTTGAAAGCATCATCAATGAATTTACCACCTGTAAAACATAGGATAACAATGCTGATAAGCTTCCTACCTTTAATTCAGAGTTATGCACCATTACAGCTCCAAAGCCTAATAGCAAAACCGTAACACCATACATTACCAACTGAAAAGAAGGTAAATTCAACTGAGCAATTTTAAATGTGTTTTTTGTAGTTTCCATAACCTTTGTATTTGCTGACTGGAATTTCTTTATCTCATAGTCCTCACGAACATAGGATTTAACCGTCCTTATTCCAGCTACATTTTCACGCACCACCTGATTGACCTGATCTATATTCGTTTGAAGTATATTGTATTTAGGTGCCGTCTTCCATAAAATTAAAATGAGTATTACTCCTAAAACTGGAATACAGGCTATAAAAATCCATGCAAGCTGTGGTGCCATAGCAAAGGAAAGTCCAATCCCCATAATCAACATAAGCGGAGCTCTACATAAAGGACGTATTCCACCAACCAAAGTATTTTGCATCACCATAACATCATTCGTGATTCGAGTAACTAAAGAGGAAGTTTTAAAATGGTCTAGGTTAGAAAAGGAATATTCCTGAATTTTTTGGAAAACCTCTTCTCTTAGGGTATAAGAAAAATTCGTTACTAGTCTGGCGTTAAATTTTGCATAAAAATGTCCTGTAACTAACGATATTAAGGCACAGCCAATGATAAGTCCTCCTGATAAGAGAATTTGATTCATATTCTGTTCATGAATTCCTTTATCTATGATGTCCTTCATTAAAAAAGGAATAATTAATTCAAATACAGATTCAACAATAATCAAGCCGACAGCTAAAATCATATCCTTTTTATATCTTCCTAAATAGCGTAAAATAAACCACAGTTCCTTCATATTATACCTCCTTTTCAATTATAAAGGGACTAGATTTACAGGTCCAGTCCCTTATGTTTTTAAAATTTAATTTGCTCCATTTCCTTTTGCCATGCTTAGATATTTTAATGCTAGGCTATAATACATTTCGCAATTTGCCTTAGCTTCATCATATTGATCCTTGCTGATTCCCATATAAGGATCATATCCTTTTTCAAAGTCTGCTATTTTAGAATCCTCAGCCAAACAATAATATAATTCTCCTAAGGCTGCCTGTGCAAGAGGATGCCCTCTGTCAGCCGCTAATCTTAAAAACTTTTCACAGCTAGCATCATACTTTTTGGTTTTATATAAACAATATCCAATCATATAAATTACTTCAATGTCATCCGTCCCTGCATAGTCTATCAAATAAGACAACGCTGCTGCATACTCCTGATTTTTAAATAAATCAACAGCTTTATCTAAATTAGATTGTTCTTTTGGAGCAGGCTGTTCATAGGAAAAAGAGGGTTGCTCAGGCTTTGCTTGAGGCTGGACAGTTTGTCCCTCACCTAAGGATTCTCCACACATAGGACAAAATTTAAAAGATTCATTCAATTTAAATCCACAATTAGGGCAAAAATTATATTTCATAATACTCGTCTCCTTTTACTGCTGAAGCATTTTATAACAGGCGTCAATAAATTCATAATATTTTAACCTATTCCTATTATAACCCTCAACAATATTTTTTGCAACTAAAAAGGCTAAGTCATACTCCTCTTTTGTTATTAACTGTTCCTGAAATGCCTGATATAGCTCATCCTCGTCAAGCAAAACTGGATCTTTATCTCGGGATATAATCACATCTAAGAACATATCTAAAAAACAAGGGTTATCTGGTTGTGTAAAATCATTTTCTTTTGTAATATCAAAATAGCTATCTAATAACACTCCCTTATCATCATAAAGAACCGTTAACCACCAATGCTCATTTTTAGGAGCAAATTGTAGCCATTTATAATTCGTATCTAACACCGTGTTTTGTTGATTTTGACGTTTTACAATAACGGGATTTGTCACTTCTAAAAATGTTAGTAAAGCAATTGCTCCATTAAAATGAGCATCGTTAACATAAGCATACTTGTATTCTTTCCTTTTAACATTCTCCCATTCATCTCTTCTCATACTTTTATGCAATAATTTCAAGAAAAACACCAACCCGTAAATCATCTTTAACATATAAATTATATCATAAAAGTAGAGAACAATTCAACCATAATCCCTTTTAAACTTTGTATTGATTTTTTTAAAACTCTAGAGCTCTTTACTTTTATTTCCATGCTCTGGATTTTACAAACGAGGAAATCAAAGAGAATAATTTCAAATATAATCCACTGAAGAACTTTGAATAATTTCAATGCCGTTCAAGTCTTACTCCGTTATTGAAAAATGAGGAATTAGAAACGAAAAAAGGCTGACATTTCAAAGCTAAAATTTCTTGAAAAATCAACCTTTTCTCCATATCTAAAATTTAGAATTTCGACCCTCTAAATTTAATGATTTCTTTGGAGCCACAGTCCGTTTTTCAAAATCTACCCATTTTTCCCTATTAGTTTATTCAATTTTCAAAGAACACTTGAATATGATTTTCCCATATTCAGCCCTATTATACTTATGTGGTGTTTATAAAATATGAACATGCATATATTTTATGAACAAAAATAAAAAATTTTTCTCTATAAATGAGATTGGATCTCCCTCTAATCTCATTTTTTTACTTCTTTTTTCTCAAATCTAATATATACTCTTTTGTATCAATATCATAATAAACTTCTATTTCTTGACCTAAAAAAAATTTAAACTCTGATATGAATATCTTAATCTCCCCTATATAGTTATAAATCGTTACTCTATTATCAAGTTCTAAAGCATACTCAACTAAATCTCTTTTGATTTTTCCATCTAAAAGTAAGTGATGATAAATGAACAGACAAGCTGTTGTCTTTGTAAATTTCGTTTTTTTTACCCATGTTATACCTCCTCTAGAGGAATCATCCAATCCCATTAAGATTTATTATACCATGTATAACTGTTTATCAAAACTATTGCTTTTTTGGATTTAGTTGATTATAATACTTACATAGAGTTGATTTGACCTCAGCAATGAGGCAGGCTTCAATCAAGAAGCGGGCATAGCAATATGCTGTCAGTCGAAAGGACGGAATTTCAGCTCTTTTTTTATTTTAAAACCTTGACAATTCTATTAATTATGATAAAATATTGACTAGTGGAAGGACCTAAACCTTATATGGCAAGGCTACCTTGAATTATTAACAATTAGAACGACGGTTTTAATTTAGTTAGAGTTCTAAAGAGTTCTTACGACGGTAAGAGTTTGCGAAAGCAAAAATCCACAGATTATTGAGGGTGTATAGAAATATGCACCCTTTTATTTATGTCTTTCCAGCTTTCTTTTTTCACGCTTAGATAACTTGCTTATTGCTTCATTTATATTTTTCTCTTCGATGGTATGCTCTGTAACCTTTATATTTCCATTTTTCTTATTTAATCTTTTTACAGAAGTATTACCTTTTTCTTTCACTTCTTCATGGGTAATTATATGTTTACCAAAAACAGATTTTTTAGAAAGCTTTGGATCCGCAACAACTTCTACCTCATCTGCAGTTGTCTTTGAATTGTGAGTATAGATTTTCATAGCGGTTAGATCTTCAGTTTTTTTATTTACAGAAGTAACAGCAAGTAGCCTATTTTTATTTGATTTTTTTTGATCTTTATTTGTTACAAGTTTATCATCTGTACTTGAAATGATAGTCCCCTTTTTTATTTCTTTTTTCTTCATTTTTACATCTCCTTGTCAATAATATACATATAACTTGTTCATAAAATATAAATAGTTCATATTTTATATACAAGAATTTTTAAGGATAGAGATTTTAAGTTCTCTATCCTTTTTTCTCTTCAAAAAGTGGAATAACAAGCCACTTTTACTCTTCATACTTCCTGAAGATACTTATAAAATTAAACCTCTTTGTAGCTTCTAAAGTCCACTCAGATACTTTCTCAAATATCTTATGCCCTATGTAGTCTAATCCTCTTAAGGGATAGCTAATAGCCATGATAATACCTTCTATGATATTCACAATTAACGCAAATATCATCAGCAAAAATAATCCTATATTTTTTAATAGCTTCATAATATGCAATACCTCCTATTTTTTGAATATAAATTTTACAATCTGGTAAACAACTATAAAGGGACTACAAAGGATCCTCCAGATGCCTTGTAGCCCTGTCATAGCCTTACCAAGCATACTTAATACAATAATGATTCCTAGACCGATTCCGATATAAATTAACCATTTCATAGAGATTTCATAATAGGAATAATAATCCATTTAAACAAAAGGAATATAACAACTATGAATAGAATAAGATCTATAACTCCAATTGCCATTAGTCCTGCTTCAGGAATATTACTCCAGCCAAAGATATTAGCAGTGGTAGTTCCTAAAAATAAAAGAAATTGTTCAAACCAGGTTTTCTTTAAAGGTCCACTAGGATTGATAGGGTTTGTAGGTGTATCTGGTCCGTCATTATCTACAACAATTGAGCTATAAATTTTTCCATCCGTTTCATAAACGAGCTTCGTTAGACGTACATTATCTACAAGTGAATATACCCAGCAAGGATTACTGCCAGGATAATTTACTCTGTAATCTCCAAAGCTAAACATAATAGAATGATCATAATCCGTGAATCGGCTTTTCTCCTCTTCTGTCAATCTATCTATTTCCATTGTGGATAATTCTTTTAGACGATTGGAAGCTGGACTTTGAAAGGCATCAATTTCTATTGTTTTCCCATTGTAAGGAAATTGAGTAATTTCAGGGGTAATCTCAACATGTACTTTTTCTGTATTTGCAAAATCTCCTCGATTCAAATTACCAGAATAAATATACTTTAATATTTCTTCCATTGTGAAATTATTCGCATAGCCCATTGTTGTAAAACGAATGCTATCCCATGTCATATTAGCTGATAGAATTTGTTCTACTTTCTTATTTGTGGAAAAATTATAAAAATATACAATTTGAGGCTTGTAGCTAGATTGAGTAATCCCTAAGTAGGAAAGGATCTCGTTTCGGATTGGAGCTTGAGAAGCAAAGGGATTTGTTTCAAATAAATATTTCCAGCTTGTAAAAGTTTCTATAATGACTGGTACAACACAATCCTTTAAAATATAAATCACTGAGTCATAGTTTATGTAATCCACTCGATTACCTCCAGTTTCAAATTCTGTTACATACGTACAGACGAAGGTATCCATCCCAGAATCGTTTATGTCAATGCTATACTTTCTTACAAGGTCGGTAATTTTATAAAGCTCTTCTATCTTAAAACAATAGATTCCTGCCTCCTCATCCTGTTTGCATAAATCCATTTCTTTACTGGTGTTATTATAATGCAGGGTTTTAGAAAAGGAATCACTTATCGTTATATCCAAAATGACATTTAGATCCCCATGTAGTCCTGGTGAATATACATAAATATAGGTTGCAAAAGGGGTTGAATAATTTTCAGCTACAAAAATGATGAATTGTTCTGCGTATCCATTTTCAGTATAAAATAGATCCAGACGTTCTTTGTTTTCCCCTGTAATTACATAATCACTATACGTTAAGCCAAATACTTCCAAATCCTCTTTAATTGAGGATTCATCCGTTATAGAGCTTAGATATTTGGTTTCCTCTGAAGCACTACCTGTCATGACAGGTAATACCATAAGTAACAACCCAGTCAAAAATACTAGTATAACTCTTTTCAATATAAAACCTCCTTAAAAGTTGGAAGAGGGTTTTACCCCTCTTCTTATTGACTCGTTTTTCTTCTCGTAAGTTTAAGGAAAATAAACAATCCTACAATTACCAATCCTAACCCGTAAGTAGCCCAGATCCAGAAGCTCCACTCCTGGTAGTTCTTGAAATTAAAGAAGTTTTCTGTATAGCCTTCAATAGAGAAAAACTTATCAAAATCAAAGCCCTTAGTTTCTGCTGGATCTTCATCATTAAAGACAGCTAACGTGAAGGCGTATGTTTCTCCATCTGCCATACAAACCTCCAGTGCGTAATCACCCAAGACATGCGTATCATATTCCCCTTGAATCTCTAAAATGTCTGAAGCCTGGACCTGAAGAACTCTAGCTGCATGATTGATTATCATATCCTTAGTAAGTGTTTCTCCTTGCTTCAGCATAATATAATGATTGTCATAGAAGATTCCAGGAGCTGAATCGTCCTCAACCTCAATTGTTACAGCTAGAGAATTGCTGTTGTTAGCACTATTGGTTGTCGTGATAGTTACATGATAGGTTCCTACCTTTTTAGCGTTCTTCAGATACTCATCAAAACCAGCTACTTCAAAGTCAAGATCTCCATCGTATCCATCTGTGGAGGAATAGTGAGCTTTGAATTCTTCAAGCGTAAGCTTCTCGTTTGTTCCAGTTGTAATTTTAGAAGGTCCTGCAAGAACTGGCGTTCCTCCGTTCTTAACTGAAATATAAACTGTATGAGAAACACTTTTGTTGGATGAACTATCCGTCGCCCGTAAGGTTACGCTGTAATTTCCTACAATATGCTCATTACCTGTAAAGGTATCAGATACGACCTCAATCACAGGATTACTATCAACATTATCAGTAGCCTTATGATCTGCGATAATATCATCAAGAGTTACTGTGTGATCGTAATTGAGATCATAGCTTGAAGTCGTCCAGGTAAATACGGGTGCTGTATCATCATAACGATACACAGTAATTACACCTGTTGAGGTATTTCCTGATTTATCAGAAGCCTCAATTTCAATAGTGTAAGTTCCGACTTCCATTTCTCCTGGTGTATATGTGGAAGAGGTTGCTGTAACGGGCACTCTTCCATCAGTCTCATCAATAGCGTACACATGACTTAACAGCTCATCAATCGAAGGCTGGCTATCAACGTTCACAGAGATATTGACTGTTCCGCCAATCACTGGAGCTTTGACATCATACACCTCGTAAATTTCACACCATGCCTGATCGAAAGCTTGTGTTTCCTGAGCATTATACATGTGAACTAAAATATCAAAATCATCCTGGATAGAGTAGAATCCTGCCTCCAGCTCCACACCCTCTACGTTGGTAATCTGGCTGTAATCATACGCTGGAATGGACTGATATGTTCCTGGTTCTACAAAGTCAACCACGATAGCTGAACTGGTTACTATTGGGTACCTGCTGGTTTGTAAATTAAACAGCGTTCCCAAATTGTAATTTTGGAATTTTGGACTACTGATACGAATGCCTAGCTCATATCTAGAGTCTGCCTCCTCTGAAAAGGTTTCGTAAGTCAACTCAAAGGTTTCTATGATGCAAGCTTGTCCGCCTCCAAAATCCTTTGTAGCAGCTAAGGGCATGATTCCTGATTCTTCAGCTTCGATTGTTTCATTCACAATTGTAGGTGTATCTACTTCTGTTTCCTGTGCAGCATGGGTGATAATTCCACCTAGCCCCACAAGTAAGAAAAACACACTCGCAAAAATAAACAATGTGTAATACTTAATACTTTTCTTTTTCATATTCTTTGTTCTCCTTTGTTATTTTGATTATTATTGATAATAGGAATATATCGTGCCTCAAATAATTCCTCTTTATCTACTTTCATAAAGTTTTGTCCTGCTGGATACCCCATACGGACAATGGTATCTCTTAAAATCTGCATCCTCTTATCCCAGTTTGTTACATGATAGAAATCCAAACATGACTCAACCGCTCTAGCTTCTGCGATAGATTCCATATAGCGGTCATTATAACGTCCCATAGAATCCGTCATCCTAAAATATAGATCTATCTTAAATGATTCATGAAACATTGGCTTGTTTCTATCTAAAAGCTTCTTTAATGTGGTTTCCTGTAAGTTCACAGCTACTGGCTGATCGGAAATCGTTGCGGTAATTCGGATGATTCCATAGCGGCTGCTATTTTGCCTAATTTTTTCAAGTAGAATTTTATTCCAACTCTTAAAGGCTTCTGTAATTCTTCCTGATTGTTTTATCCTCTTTCTTTCAATTGCCTCCATCTTTAAGATGTACTTTTCTTTCATCGTAGCTTTGTATAGCCTCTCATAAAAATCATACTGCACTTTAGAGCTGGTATAAAAGGCTTCTGTTCTTTCCTCATCCTTAAGTTCTCCACGGCTTGCAAAGAAATCAGTAATTTTCTGGAAAAAGGATAAAATCGCATTTCTCTTCAATGCTCCTGGAATCTCTTCACGATTCAGGATATTAATATAACATGCGTCTAGCTCTCGTAGCTTCTTATTCATTCTTTGGCTGTCATGACAAATCTGTATGATATGGAAATGCTTGAAGAAATGCCCATAGAAAGCCTTGAAATCTCTTAGTCGGTATTCATCAATCATTTTTTGGACCAGATTATCTCTGTTTGGCATCCAGGTATCCTCTTCCGTGTCATACCATATCGTCCAATCTAAAAGTGGAAATTCTACCTTTTCCTGATACTCTAAAGTTACCTTTGACCCATCATCTAGAATTTTCGTTCTCTTCTCATTCTTCTTAGATGCCAGTGCCATAAAATACACACTATTCTCTTTAGCCATAAGACCCGTCTTTGGATCCTCAACATAGGGCTGATTGATTGCTACAAAATTCTTCACTACATATACTCTTACCCATAAAAAGAAATACTCATTTAACAGATCCAGAAAGTGAAGCCTGGATATTCCATCATCAAACATATACTTGCTTTTAAAGTCAACCTTGTTCTTTAAGGACCTCTTATACTCATTTAAAAGCTCTTGATATTTGATATCCTTTAAATATCTTTCCTTTAAAAAACAACGATATCTGGGCATACCTGCAAGCTGCATAAAGGCTTCTCTTCTTTTATTCCTGGAAGGCTGATAAAACTGTTTTGAATAAATCCATGCAACATTCTCTACCAGTTCAAAATCAAAGATGTAACAGATCCTCCTGATATATGCCATAATTCTTTTGGTTTGTAATGCAAAGAAGCGTACCAATATGGAAGTGATTGATATCCCTGTTGTATCCTTTCCAACTCTTGGAGGTCCAAATATCTTAATGATGGATGCCAGCTTATAACAGATGTACTGATCGGTTAAAAGAACGTATCCCTCTAATATAGACTGTCTACCAAATAACTCATGATAGATCCAAAAGAGGAAAAATAGCCCTGCTGTTCCAAAGCCAAGCCCCACCATCCACCAAATTAGAGATACAATAAACACTCGATTATAAAAATACTGAACTAAAAATATAACCAGAATTACAGCTTCCACTAACGCTAGTATTTTTAAAATTACCTTAGATAGATACTTCCTGTTCTCATAAACAATCTCATAAAGCTTGTTCCAAAGAGGAAGGACCTTCCCAAGAGTAAGCCCTACAAGAAGTCCTATGATGTGGTATATAAATTTGCAAATCTTCCAGAAGCACTTAAGATAATGTTCCGCCCAGATAATATAAGGGGATTCCGTTGAAAGTCTTATCTCAGTTTTCAATTAAAGCTCACCCTCACTTTATATACTGGTTTTGGAGGCGGCTCCTCTGGCTGTCTAGATATGTTATTTAATTCAGGGTGAAGCTTATCTATATCCTGATTAATAGCTTGAAGCTTTGCAGCTGTGATTCTTTTTTCCTGCTCCTCTATCTCCATAAATACAAACAATACAGAATCTAATCTTAAATGGCGTTCCGCCGTTATCCAAACACCAGTTTTTTTATCATAGTGTCTTCTGTTCCACCTGGTAATCAGCTTAGCTTCTTTTAGCCGCCTCAGCCTCTTTTCCACAGTTGATACTGGAATAGGCTCAGAATCCTCTTCTTTTTTTAGATTCTCAGCTATTTCTTCATTAGACCAGGTTAAATCCCCATAGACTAATAATGGTAAGAATAAGGCATCAAAGAACTCCTGGTCCCCAGTTCGTAAAGCTTTGTAGGCTTCCATATCCTGGTAGATACTTGTATAGGTATTTGCTTTTATTAATAGATTGGGCATAAGCTTCACCTCCTTTTTTTTAAGCATAAAAAAACGTGAATGCTTTAGGACATAGTATTCCTTATACATTCACGTCATTTATTTGATTACCTTTATTCTAGCATACTCAATTTGAATTTTCAATACAATTCCTCTTACTTTTTATGAGAATTGCTATTTCTAACTATTAGGTAAATCAAAAGTAATAAAACACTTAATATCCCCAAGACTTCCACTTCCTCACCTCCTTTGTTGCAACAAAAAAAGGATAATAGTACGTACTTGTACCATTATCCTTCGTCTAGTATTTGATTGCCTTTATTTTAGCATAAATCAAACGGAATTACAAGCATTGAATGCACTACCACTCACAAAATCATTTCTCGATTGCTGATACGAAGCTATGCAGTTCCTCCAAAACAGATTAAGCTATCCTCTAGGATAGAAAAAGCATATAAAAACAAGGTGGCGGGCGGGGGTTTACAAAAAGAAAATAATAAAACTATAAGTCAATAACAATAGTCAAAATAGTAATGCCAAGTGGCATTGCGGACGCAAAAAAGTAGACCCGACCACTTGGGGCGGGTAGTAACCCTCAATTTTTTACATAGCTCATACGAAGAGATATTCCCTATAATTAACTAAATAATTTATATAAAACAATATACTTTTTTCAAAGAAAAAAGGTTATGGGTCATACTTTCTTTTTTGTGTACATTCATAGTTAGAGAATAACCAATAATTAATATTAATAATACATATTTATACTTAAAATTTAGGCAAAAAAAAACCCTTTTAAGGTCTATCCAGCACGAAAAGGGAATCAGTGATTCCCATTTTTTTAGGTTTCCAGAACAACAACGCACACACAACAATAATTCATTACTACTATCCCCTCTTCGTTTGAATTGCTTTATCCATTGCATTTAGCAAACGATTAAAGCTTTCAGGAGCTTTTTTAGGAGGCTCAGTAGAGACTTGATACCGGTCAGGATCTGATGGACTGCCACGCAAGGCTATTTCTGCTGCCTCAGCGTATGCAGCTGCATCCTGCTCCTTCTGTAAATCTATTGTGTGTCCTGGTATGTAATTTTTAATTAGTTTGGTTACATCGTAGAAGCTTCTGCTCACTGTGTAGAGAAAGCCATAAAACATTTGCTTAGCGGTATTATAACGCTCAATTTTAGCCCTTTTTCTGAACAATTCAAATTGTCCCTGTAAATGCTTGGTGTAGCTCATTTGACGGGCTCTGACAAGCTTTTTTAAGCGGCTCTTTGCACGGAGGCTTTTAAAGACCAATCCTTCAGTAGTAAATACAGAGAAGTACTTATGAATACGATGCCATTTCATATATACCTTTCTGTAGATCCATTTCTTTGGATTGTTCCCTCTTTTTATCCACTCCTTCTTGGAACAATCTGCATATACAACATCAATTAGGTCTACACCGCCTTTATCCTCTGAGGACTTAAGAATGCGAAAGGCTTCTTTAATATTACGCACAGTACAATCAGCATATCCCCATTTCCTGAATACTCTTTTAATTGTAGAATACTTCTGATAAAATACAAGATTATGATGCTTTGGCTGTAAATACCACCAAAGCAGATAATGAAGTACTTTGATCCAATCAGGAATACCTGGTGTTGCGATATACCCATCAATACCAATGCCATGTGCTGAATACTCATATTCTTTTTTCTTTTTCTTTGTCTGATTCATGGTGTAAACCTCCTTTCTAATATTCTAATGCGTTCTATCACGCATCGACATTTTGACATGTGTACACTTGTACACTCGATTCCTGATAGTTCCTCCCCATAAGGGGATAGTGCAGCTTAGCAGTGCCGCACTATCAGGAAAGGTTCGTTTTTATAAAAAAACTAGAAAAATTTTTAAAGCTTATTCTTCTTTCAAACAAGCTTCCACAGAAGCACCAACCTTAGGGAGTAGTATTGCTGGTGCTTCTATGGAAGCTCTCAGCTCTTGGCTGAAGGCTTTGACTTTTTAGGCTGTTCTAGTGGCTGTTCTACCGTGATTGAAATATTCTTAATAGCTTCCTCGAATATCTTCTTTAAATAGCCATTCTGAGTATCTACTAGCCTTTGTAGCTGTTCAATTTGCTGAGCAGTAAAATACTTCTCATCTGTGTAGGTTTCCTGATCCATAACATAGATCTCTTCACCTGGCTTCTTCGGCAAGAGTTTCTTATTTGCTTTAAATACTCTTGATATTTCTTTAGCAAAAATCGCATCTGGAACACTTACCTCATAAATCACATGTTCTTTTGGTTGTTGTTCAGCAAATTTAGAGGTGATGAAGTTATTACCAGATATAACAGTAGCTAAGGTTTCCCTGTTTAAATCACTATTCTTAAGTGTCATATTGTAATAACTGGCATTGAGATCTTGTATGTCTACAAAATCTCTGCTTCCAATTCTGATTACATTAAATTTCATTTTCTTTCCTCCTTTATTCCATACATTTTCAGAACTCTTCCAAGTATAACAAACTCTGTATTACATTTATTACAACATCGATCCTTAGGCTTAAAACTTTCAAATTTACCATTAATAAACGCTCCATCAGGGTTATTTCCCCATTTATTTTCTAAGGGCTTTTTACATATACAGCATTTCTTTTTCATTTCTATTGTCCACCCTTCTTTAATTTTAAAAGAGCGTTTTGCCGTCCCCTAGAACTTTGGTAGACATTTAGATTGGTATCTCTTATATGCATGAGGATTGCTACTACATGCTTACAGATTCGGTTTCCTCCATCTAAACAATCTAAGCATGTACAATGACTGTCTATTAACTGATTCTTGTTGTTGAATAGTAAGTTCTGATAATAACTTTTAACACCGCTTCTAACAAGTGCATATTTTCCTACATACTCTACAATCAAAGCGTCTGGAGTCCCAATAGTTTTTGCCTGAGCTGCCTTGTGTGAATACTCAATCACAAAATCAATACTCTTATAATCAAAGAACTTATTTGATAGCTCCTTCTTAAATTTGTAGTAACAATAAAGGGTTGCTTTTGTATCCTCTAAGGAATCATGAGCTTTAAATTCATATCCATAGTAGTTAGCTAGATCAACTAACTTAAACCACTTCCTATACTCCTTATCTACCTCTAACATAAGGTCATAAGCTTTCGTATAGTCAATGGGGATTCCATATTTCTCTAGCATTTTCAAATCAAAATCTAATCCATTATACACAACGATTCTTTCTGCTGAAGATATCAGCTGTTGAACGTTGTTTACATAACAATGAAAGGATGGCTTATCCTTTACCATTTCTGGAGTAATACCATGTACTGCTTCAGCTTCCTTCCATTCAGTAATAGTATCTGGCTTGCAATACTCATTTAAAAGAGTATTATACATGCCATCTATAATTGATATCTGAAGGATCTCATCCTTAGCAATATCTAGTCCAGTTGTTTCTAAATCAACAACAATTAAATTCATCATTATTTTATCTCCTTTAATTCACTCCATATGTTTTTTAATGCTTTTGAAATTTGTTGTAATACCTCTGATGCATTTAAAATCTCAAATTTTTCATCCTCATCCTCTGTACTGCTTACTTTTTTTAATAGATCTCCTGCAATTAAATACAGTTCCAATGAATGATTATCTATTTTTTTTAGTATTTCTTCCACCTGTCCCACACTCCCTATAATGCCTGTAGCTGCTTCAAGATGTTCTGAAGTTTGGATAACGAAGCATTTCTATCCATTGCAGTACGTAATATTTGATTCACTAATGGATTCTCTGTAGCATAAGTAACTAAATCAGGAGCTAGCTTTTTTCTCCTGATACAATCTTTGTCAACCCATTTATACATCTCTTTCATTTCATCTGCAGATAGTTCTAATACCTGGATTAATCTATCATAGAAGCTTTGAGGTTTTCCTAGTAACCCTCTATGACCTGTTTCTACATCTGAATAGGTTTGCCATGGCATCTTTAATGCTCTAGCCATTTGACCTTTGCTATATCCCTTATCTAACCTTTTCAATTTGATAAAGGATCCAAAAGAATCTACTGGGATAGATTTTTTTACTATATCAATAATTGGCTCTTCTAAAACTGTACCTGCTGGAGCTTCCTCCTTTTTATCCTGGTATGAAGCTAAGGTTCTTTTCACTTCCTTGACACTCATATCCTCAATATGATGTTCCTGAAGAAATGCTGTAGCTTCTTCTTCAGGAAGTTTAGATAATATTTCAAGCTTCGTAACACCAATCTTTCCAGTTGACTGGAAAAATTCTTCTGAATAATTCTCTGCAAGCTTAATGTAAGTATAAGCTTGGCTTTTCTTAATATTTAAGGCATTTAAGGTATAGTCCTCAAAAGAACTATACCCTGCAGTTTCATATGCTTTGCTTGCTTTCATATCATACAAGGCTTTACAGAACTCATACAAATACAAGCCAACTTTCCTTGCAGCTTGTAAAATTTTGTTATGTTGTTCTTGAAAACTTACAACATCATACTTACTCATTTTAATTTGCCTCCAAAAAAGCTTTATGAAGCTTAATATATAAAGCATTTAAAAATATAAGTTCCTTATCTTGCTTTGGATCTAAACCATTATTCTTTACAATTAGTATTTTTAATTCTGCTCGATGCGCTAAACTAGAAACCAGACTCATTAGTTCTAATTTGTTAAATTGTGGAATCTTTACATCCTCACAGTTTAGCTTCTTTTGGATATCCTCATGCATTGAGTATAAATGATTTGATTCTTCTGTATGATAAAGTTCATCGAATAATTTGTACATTAATAAGACATCCTGATTACATTCAACCAACACTTCTTTTTCAGCTTTAGATAGTGTGATGCTTTCCTCATACATACTTCCACAGCAAGGTTTTTCAGTAACTAGCTTCTTTTCCATACGACTACTCCTTTTCAAAGTGCTTACTATAATCATTATTAGTTTCCTCTAAATAATTATAGTGTTCCAGATTCTCTGAAGTGATATATTCAGTTCTTCCAGAAAGGTACATCTTAAATCCTTTCTTTTCATCGTAAGGATCTTTTAGCCAGGATGTAATAATCTCAATTTCATCCTCAACTAAATCTACAGCATCTAAATTGGAATCCGCTTTTCTAACTAGCTGCACTTCTGCTATATGTATCTGTAGCATATTGATTACTTGTGCTGCCTCATACTCCTTTAATTCTTTTAGTTTTTCAAAATTTGTTTTCCCCATAATTTTTTACCTTTCCTTTTCTATATATTAAAGCTTTGGGTAAGCTTCTATCTGGTAAACACCCATGAGTAATTGGGAGATAGTATATAGTGTAAGTGTTTACCAGATAGAAGCTTGTCCCTCATGAGGAGGGGCTTGCTTTAATAGTAATCTTCATCATAAGGTTCTTCCTCTTCTTCAGGAAGCCCATTTAATTTGCTTAAATCAGATATTTTCAAGTTTGCATCAGCATAGGAATAAAACTTCTTAGTAGTTTTCTCGAGTTTCTTTTTAAGCTTTTTATCCTTAGCCTCCAGCTCTTCTACAATGTGTTTTCCGCTCTTGGCAGCTTTATTAGCCTGGATAGCATTAGCATTTAACTTGATATCATGCTGTAACTCTAATATCTGATCCTGAAGCTTCTTTGCTTTATTTATGTGATATTGCGACATGCTTTCCTTTCTTATTTTTCTTTCCGATTAGCTATCGCTCTCTTTCCTACCCAGACACCCCACACAATTAAAATAACAATAGCTGAGAATGCCAGGAATAGATAAGAGCCTGAAGAATCCACAAACATATTAACCTGTTCTGCTGATATATTTAATCCAAATATATGGATTCCATATAATCTCCAGTTCGTCATAACTACTAATCCAGAAAGAATAATACTTATAGTAATTATGAATTTTAAGATTAATGAAATTTTACTTTTCATTGATATTCTCCTTTCTTGTTCTAGAGATGCAGTCGGGCAACCACATCTCTAGAAACAAAAAATCCGATGGTTATCGGACACTTAGGTATAATATAGTATTTGACAAACAATTCTTATAAGTGCCCGATAGGTCAAGGGTACCTATAAATTGACGTGAATCGAAAAGGCACCCCTGAAGTAATTCTGATAGGAATTTTAATTCCTCATGGTTCAACAAAAAAGATAAAATAGGCACTGCAATTCTCTTGACTCTATGGTATAATGTAGGTGTCAAACTAAATGTAAATACCATTTTTTCAAGAAAATAGGCTTTATTGTCTGTTTTCTCATTTTTTATTGATTTGTTGTAAAGTAATGCTTTACATTATGAATTTTACAACAAGTCTTCTTTTGTGTCAAGCACTAATTTACAAAGGGGGCGTGGTAATAGTGAATTTTTTTCACAAAAACTTTATTTTCATTATAGAAAAAAAACAAATTATACTTTCAAATATGGCTAAGAAAATAGGTATAACTAGACAGGCTATAAATGAATATAAAAAAGGTAAATATCCTACTTATGACAATTTGATAAAGATTTCTTATTTTTTAGACATTACCATAGATGATTTATTAACCAAAGACCTCTCCTCTTCTGAGGAATAAAAAATTACCCTATCAGTAGTTAACTAATAGGGTAAAAAATGGTATTTAATTGAAATTTGACAAAAAATATGTTCATAAAATATTATCCGTTTAAAAATTATAAACACTGCATGAGTATACTTAATTTACACACAAAGAAAGAGGTATATATAATGCAATCAAATAATTTTAAACCAACAATTTCTATTGAGGACGTTTTTAGTCTGTTCACGATTAAAAATCAAGAATTCAAATCTATGGAGCTTAATGCTCTTCTAATTCAGTACGTAAAGATGCAAGAATCGAAAGTTCGTCCAGATACAATAAATATGTATTTGGATCATCTTGGAGATATGATAGAATTCTTTAATGCTCATGGAGTATATGAAACCAAACATATTAACCAGGATATTATTGATCGTTACATTAGATACAGTCAAAATGTAGCTCATAATAAGAATATCACAATTAATAAGCGTATTGGTATTCTTACAGCCATGTTGAGAAGAACAGCTGAAGCTGGTCTTATTACTCAACCAGAATATAAGTTCCAGAAGCTTAAAGAAACATCAGCTAAAATTGAGACTATCAAGCCTGAAACTGTTAAGAAGATACTTGCTCAAATCAATTCTATGAAGCTATCACACCAGGTAATTATCTATCTTCTTCTTTCTACTGGAATACGTAGAAATGAATTAGTAAATATCAAGATACAAAATATCAACTTTAGAAACAAGTCTATCTACCTTGAATTTACTAAAAGTGGAAAACCTAGATTTTGCTACTTTGCTGAAAAGCTCGAAAAGCTTCTGCAGGAACTAATATCTAAGAATGATCCAAAGAATCCTTACTTATTCCAGCATCATGATAGTCATATAGATAAGATGACTGTTTCTTCCATGCTCTATAAGCTTAAGAGGGATTTGGATATTGATATCCTAAGCTCTCATAAATTTAGGCACCTATACGCAACACAGCTACTTAAAAATGGTGCTGATATCTTTTCTGTGAAGGAACTCATGGGACATCAAAGACTAGAAATTACACAAAGATATTTAGATTTCACAAATGAAGAATTGAAACAAAACAACTTCAAATATAATCCACTGAAGAACTTTGAATAATTCCAATGCCGTTCAAGTCTTACTCCGTTATTGAAAAATGAGGAATTAGAAACGAAAAAAGGCTGATGTTTCAAAGCTAAAATCTCTTGAAAAATCAACCTTTTCTCCATATCTAAAATTTAGAATTCCACACCTCTAAATTTGATGATTTTCTTGGAGCCACAGAGCGGAATCGAACCGCCATCATATGCATGGCAAGCATAGGTACTAACCGTTGTACTACTGCGGCAAATTTTTTGTGCATTATTATTATAGCACAAGATGAAATAATTTCAAGTTATTTTTAAAATAAAATTAAAATTATCAAAACACAAAAAATCCATAAATTATATAGTTTATTTTCACAAACAAAACGTAGCATCTTCACATCATTAATATAAAATTATAATACTTATGAAAACTTTAAAATATTTTTAAGTCTTATTGAAAAGATTGTCGTAAAAAAGTACCTTTGCATAAATTGAATTTTAAAGGAAATATTAACTATGTAAAGGAGAAAATTAACTATGGATTTAAAGAACACGAAAACAGAAAAAAATTTAATGACAGCCTTCACTGGCGAAGTGCAGGCACATGCAAAATATTTATACTTTGCAGATAAAGCAAAACAAGATGGTTATGAGCAAATTGCTGAAATTTTTCAATATACTGCTGATAATGAGCTTGAACATGCTAGATTGTGGTTTACCCATTTAGGACTATTAAATGATACCTTAACCAACTTAAATACAGCAGCTAGTGGTGAAAATTTTGAATGGTCAAAAATGTATAAGGAGTTTGCCGAAACTGCAAAACAGGAGGGTTTCCCTCAACTAGAACGTCTTTTTAAGGGCGTTGCAGCAATTGAAAAGCACCACGAGGAACGCTATAATAAATTAATAGCTAATATGGAAAATAATGAAGTATTTGAAAAGGTTGATGAGGAATTGTGGCAATGTAGAAATTGCGGCCACATTCACCATGGAAAAAAGGCTCCAGGCGTCTGTCCTGTATGTATGAAGGAACAAAGCTTCTTCCAAATCTATCCAGAAAATTACTAAAATAGCTTCTGTCTATCTAAAATTTTGACCCAAGAAAAAAGCTGAAAGTATTTTTATACAATCAGCTTTTTTTGTACAAATTATAAAGAATAATCTGGAAAATATTTTTCTCTAGCCCATGCTGGCAGATATTGAATATAATTTCTAAATTGGAACACCTTTGTTTCATGAAGCTTAAAGTTTTCTTCTCCTGTAACTTTATTTTCATAATCACTTAGCGTGTCATTCCAAACGCCAACATTATCCGTTAAGGTCAAATCATAATAGCCCTTCATTGTAGGAGATCCTTCAAAGGTAACACTATCTTCTCCATAGGACGTAAATTTCATCGTTCCATTAACAGCATTCCAATATACATTTAAGCTATTAGAAATATTCGGTGCCTTATATATACGTTCAATCGCAGCCGCTGCTGGATGCCCTGATGCAGCATTTAAATTGTAATCTTTACCTTTTTGAGGACCACTTGGAGGTACTCCATAGCGATCAGCGCGAGCTGCCGAGATAGCTACGGCCTTTGGATTTAATGCATTTAACAGTTCTTGAGAATTTGATCCATGAGATCCATGATGTGATGCTTTATATAAGGTAACCTCTGGCAAAATCTCATTTCTCATTAAGGTCTTTTCACTTTCGCTTGTTAAATCTCCTCCTGAAAAGAATTTAAAATCCTTATAATTAAAGATAACTGTTAAAGAGGCTGGATTTGATGCGGTAGTTTTATCTGCTGTAATATAATTTCCAGTGTTTAAAATGTCAACATAGAATTCACTTGTTAAATAGTATCTGTTTGTGGCACCATTTATTTGATTTGCACAATCATAAGCAGAATGATATTGCGTGCCTTTAGGAATATATTTCTGACGAGCTGCTAATACGTTTCCACCACCAACTCCACCATAGTCAATCATTAATGAAATATTATCTATTCCTGTTAAAGCTTTTGCAATACCATCAATATGATCACCATCACTATGAGACACCATAAAAGCATCCAACCTTCTATCTGTAACCTTTTCCATCAAAAGCTGATTGACATAGGTACCATCATACTCATATCCTGCATCAATAAGAACTTCAACATTTCCTTTTTTGATAAAGATAGAGTCAGCATAAATGTGTTGCATCTCAATAAAATAAACTTCAATAGGCTCATCTTCTCCTTCATTTCCCAAGAAAATCGGATCATCTGCAGAAAGTCCACTTCCTACCCCCTTTTGTTCAACCTTAGTTTTTGAGATAATATAAATACTATCATTGATATAAGGATAGTTTATTACAGATGCACTTATAATTGTTGTTCCTACCTTCTTGATTTCAACCTCTCCAGTAGAAGAGATGGAAACAGCTTCTGGATTAGAGCTTTCCCACACAATATCAGATGTACTTACAGGTGTTGTAATCGTATCCAATGAGAAGGTGTCTCCAACAAAAACATTTAATTCATCTATGGTTTGATTTTCTCTTACAATATCAATCCCAGTTATAACTACTTCCTTTGGATTACTACAAGAAACCAAGCTCACAAGGGTTAATCCAAAAAGAATAATAAAAATAATTTTTCTTTTCATAAGACCTTCCCCCATTACTTAAAAAGTATGATATTGTCAATATTTACTCGTTTTCCCTCAGATCCTATGATATAAATTGCTATACGCTTAGACCCCTCTGGCAAAGCAATACGATAAGTATCTAAGGAAGAATCTAAAGTCAAAGCTACCCCTGAATCCACCCAGGTTTCTGTATCAGATAATAAATATTCAACACCTAGGGTTATTGCAGAATCATTTCCAAAAATTGCCGCATCAAATTGAACAAAATTATACTCACCAAATTGCTGAACTTCTATTCTACCCGCCTTAGTAGAATCTGCATTGTTTTGCATCCTGATTCCAAAGCGTCCTTCTGTTTTATCATCATTTGCTATTAAAGAATTTCTTAATAGCCAGGTTATTTTTGGCGTTCCAAGTTCTACAAGATCATTATTTGTCTTATCTGTATAGCTTGGTTTTGTTTCTGATTGTCCATAGGAGTTAGCATCTAATGCATCTTCACAATCTAAGGATACCAATATTTCATGGTTAAATTCTGTACCTAATACATTTACCTTAAATGTCTTTGTTTCAGTTAACTCTGGCGCTTTATTATGCTTTAATGTAGCGGTCAAGGTTACTAAAGTATCTGAGGCTAAATGGGTTACTTTCTTAGTGGCAACATCAATAACACCTGTATTATCACTAGACCATGTTATAACAACATCTTCAAAACCAGTAACAGTAGTAAGTAAGTTTATAGATACAGCATCAACTCCTAATGAAGCCTTTAAGGCTAAATTTCCTTTTATAGAAGCAAGCTGTTCTGCTGGAGAAGCTTCCTTAACCTTTAAATCTGAAGATTTTAATATCTGAATTTGTGGGCTTGCTTTTCCATAGCCAAAAGCAGTCATAATTCCCTGAAACTCTAAAGAGGTATTTATTATAGCCTTTTTGAAAATAGCTCCAATAGTATTAAATTCTACTTCTGTCATATTCTTAGGCTCCACTCTTAAATCTATTGCTTTTCCTTCCATAGTTACACTTACGCTATAAGCCTTAGTACTTACAGAAGGTGTTTTTGTAATGATGGCTTGTCCCTTTATAAAAGAATTATGATAAGGGCTCATATCATCCAAAGAGGAAACATCCTTGCCCGTAACATCATTTATAGTATAGGTTAAATTTTCTGAACTGTTTTTAAAATACTCAACATCTACAATTTCATTGTTTCCTTGATGGTACTTCTTTGCGCCACCTACTTCATAACACTTCCCAACCTCAACTGGATATAATGAAGCATTTTGATTATAAACATAATAGCCATCTACACCATTTTGAATATAATAGGAAACCATAGAATCAGAAACAGGAGCAACATGGGTTACTATACCCTTAACCTTAACAAGAGTTCCATTTTCTGCATTCATAAAATCAGCATGAGAAGTAAAATCCATATCTAAAAAATCTCCACTTGCTGGAGCTGCAACAATTGTAACAGATATTGTGTCTTTAATTGTTGAATCATTCTTGCAAGTAGCTGTAATCTTCACACTGCCTTCTTTTATACCAAGTAAGGTTGCACCTCTTACCTGAGCAATAGTATCATCATTAGAAGACCATACTACACTTTGTGATGCATCAGAAGGAGAAACAGTAGCTGTTAAAGCCATGCTCTCACCCACTTTTAATTCTTTTTCTGTGGATGTGATTTTTACACTAGTTGGATTCACAACCTCTACTGGCTTAGCATGAATCACTAAAGCAAAGCTTTGTGTAATCTCATTGTCACTTACAGATGATGCAATAATGCTCACCTTTCCTTCAGCAATTCCAGTAACTAGGCCATTTTCATTAACACTGGCCAATTCTAAATCACTAGAAGACCACGCAACTCGTTTGTCTGTTGCATTCTCTGGAAACACAGTTGCTGTCAGCTGTAAAGTTTCATCTACTTGAATTTCACGTACGTTTCCCTCTGAGCTAATCGTAATTCCTGTTACAGACACATTACCATTACATGAAACAAGTATTAAAACTGTAAATAAAGAAGCAATAAAACATAAAAATATTTTTTTGAATTTCATACCTCTTTTTGTATATCTTATATTGTACTTATAAAATATACGAACCCCTTTCTTTAAAATAATTTTGTGTTGTCAGTACAAAACAACTTCTTAACGACCAAATTTGCCGATAAGAAAAAAGTGTTGTATTGTAGCACTAACTGTTTTTTGATTTTTTAAAAAGTAATATTCTAAAAAAGGGGTGGCTTGGCTACGATCTTTACCTTATACTATGATTATAACATACTTCATATTCAATCCATAGACATTTTTGCAAAAAATTACAAATATCGACTTTTCCCAAAAAATCTGCTCATAAAAACAAAAATGTTTATAAGCAAATTTACGCTCATAAACATTTAAGATTCCTATTTTTAGATTTTATATACTATAATAAAATTTCGCTGTATCATCCTTATAATTTTCATTTGGAATGAAATAGGAGGTATGCTTTGTTAGATTGTAAACAACACTATGTACCGTACAGCCATTATGTCCTTCTTTATAATAGCGCTGTCCTACACTTTCTAATATATCCATTGCCTGCTGTTCATCTGCTAGTTTTCCATCAGTCTTTTTAAGTCCGTCATAAATAATATTATAACGATCAAATCCAGGCTTGTCTTCATCTGTTTCATAATAACCAGGCTGAACAATAAAATTCGTAATCCACTGATAGCTAGCTTCCGCTTCTCTTTGACCAATATGATCATCTTGGTCATTATAGGTTACTACTAGCTTACGTGCTGTTCCATCATTATCTGTTTTATCTGTTCCATTCACCCATTCTAAAATTGCACTTTTTCCAGTCGCATCCGCAACCATATAGTGATAGCTGGTTTGAGCAGAATCATGTAAATCATATTTTTCTACTAAGGAAACAGCTTCTTCTACTGTTGCTGCATAATCTAAAATTAATCGCAGCATTGTTGTAGAGGTAATATCAGGTTTATCTGTCTTTTGATCAGTAGCAACTGTTTTTTCATCCCCCTGATAGGACATGAAAATTGCACAGGATACCCCCTTTTCATTCATTCCATCTAATGGAACAAATGGAGCAGCTAATGCTGTAATTCGATTCATCAATCCTGTAACATCCTTGTCCGTAGAGAGTCCTAAAAATTGAAGGTCAATGGTAGAAATTGACTTATATCCGTGTGATGGATTTGTTTTCACTATACAAGTATTCGTTTTATCAAAATCATAGTTTCTTCCAAATACGCGATCTCCATTTTCCAATTCCGCAGTAAATGCAGAACAAGCAATTTCGCTTTCACTTATCTTCATTGGGATTAGACCTTTCGTAATATGACTGGTAATATAACTAATTAATTCACTATCAGAGCTTGCACCCTTTTCAATAAACTCCTCAAAATAGTAATCCCCACTAACCGTCATTTCATATAAAGCTCCATCCTTATGATCATCATTTCTATTTCTAATTTTTTTAAAGGAAAAAGCTGTATTTATTTCATTATGCCAAACAGAATAAACTGTTATTGTTCCTATCAATGCTATTCCAAATAAAGCACAAATAAAAATCAGTAAAATTCTTTTAATTAATTTCTTCTTCATAAAAAAACTCCTTTATGCTATAATTTAAACAAGTTAATTATACATAACATATGTGAGACAAAAAAGGTGGGAATTGTCTATGGATAAGCGGCTGGAATTAAATTTAGAGGTAAAGAATTCAATAGTTAAGGCATTATTCTTATTGATACAACAAAAAACAATCTCTGAAATAAGTATTGTTGAGCTTGTTCAAAAAGCAGGCGTGGCAAGAGCAAGCTTTTATAGAAATTTCAAAGCAAAGGAGGATGTGATACATTTTTTCTTATCTAATCTTCTACTTCAGTATAAAGAAAAATACGCTGCGGATCTAGCTCATATAGCCAGATATGACAACGTACTTCGGACCTTTCGTTATGTATATACCTTTCAAGTGGAATTAAGAGCCTTGTTCTGTGCCAAAATGGGACAAATGCTGTTAGACGCAATGAATGAATACATAATAGCAAGTACCAATTTACAGCACGAAAAGCAACTCTATAAGTATCCTTTTTATTCCTATGCTGGTGCCCTATACAATGTGATTTATTATTGGATAATGACAGATTGCAAAGAAAGTGTAGAGGATATTACAGAAGCCTATTTTCAATCCTTACATTTATAATTTAATTATCATTTTAACAATGCATTATCAGTTCTAACTTCTTTTAACAAGGATAAAAGCTTAGGATCCTTCTCAATTAAAAATATTAATCTTGCAATAGGACCATTAATGGCATTTTTTCCTTGCTCCCATTTTTCAATAGCCTTTTTGCTCACGCCAAAATAGTCTGCTAGTAAGGCTTGGCTCATATTTAAACTCATTCTAAAATTCCTCAAGTATTTTCCATCAATATAAGAGTAATCTCTTTCTATTATTTGAATTGACTTGTTTTTTATTTTTTCTATATCTATTATACCCATATTTTTCCTCCAAGTTAATTTATGCTTTCAAAATATTCTACACAATTCTTTTAATTGCTTATAAGCACATTTTATTTTTGATGATAGCAAACTTTCAAATGATTTATCATCTATATCAACATATTTTTCTCTGTCCTGAGGATCAATCAAGAAATATATTTTATCTTGTTGCAATGTACTATCTCCCTTCTTCCGTTTTTTTGCCCTATGTTGTAGGGTGTAATTATTGTATCATATTAAAAATTTTATTTCAATACTCTTTTCTATTCTTTAAAAATAAATATTATAATATCCTTAAAGCAAAAAATGGCATAATGTTTTTATGCCACTCATCAATGTGATTTTATAAAGATTGTACCTGATCTTCAACTTGTTCCTTTTGAATGTCAGAACAAATCATCATTTCCTTTTCTTCTTTTTGATGTTCAGTATTCACCGCTTTTAAAGCATCATAATTCATTCCCATAAAGGATAGTTCTTTTAAATATTTCTTAGCATCTATAAAAAAACTAACCACAATTAAAATAATTATAATACCAATCGGAAAAGCACAAATGATACTTAAAGATTGCAGATTACTCATTGAACTTTCCGAGAAAACTAACGCAATTGGAAAAACAATCAATAGAACACACCAAATTAATTGTATAATTTTATGAGGCTTCTCATCATCCTTAAGCTCTTTGTAGCAATAGCAGGATGCCGTATAAGCTATGGAGTCAAAGGAAGTCGCATAAAATGCCATCATAGTAAATAATACCAAAATCATAATAAATATAGAGCATGGCATTGACTGAATTATAGTAATAATTATAGAATAAATATCTCCTGAGGCCTGATATTCAGCAACTAAATCCTTAATTCCAGAAACCTGCAAATTCATTGAATAATTTCCTAAAATAATAAAACTAACAATTGTAGATCCTACTCCAAATACAAAGCCTCCTAAAATCGTTTGTTTAATTGTTCTTCCTTTTGAGATGTTACCAATAAAGAATGGAGCAGCAACACACCAAACCATCCAATATGCCCAATAATATATTGTCCAATTTTGAGGAAAGCTTGATGTTCTATTAGGATCTGTTTCTGTTGACAAGCCAATAAAATTTTGTAGCATTCTTCCAAAAGAGGTAATCCCCGTTTCAATAATATATTGTGCCTTCCCACTAAACAACAAAACAAATATCAATAATCCAAAAAAGGATATTATACATACCTTTGCTAAAATACTGATTCCCTTAAATCCATGAAGTAGAGAAAAGGTATATACTGCAAAGGTTACAATAAGAATGATAATGGTTATAATCTTTCTGTCAATTGTAATATGGAAAAGTGTTTCAATGATTGTGGCCATCAAAGGTGTAGCTATTGTAAATGTTGTTGCAGTTCCTGCCAAAAGTGCAAACACTGCTAAAAGATCAATGATTCTTCCAGGAATGCCTCTTGCCTGTTTGCCTAATATTGGACTACAAGCCTCACTATATCTTTGTCTGTTTTTCTTTCTAACATGAAGCATAAACCCAAAAGCAACTGCAAGGACTAAATAAAATGCCCACGGAATAAAGCTCCAATGAAATAGCGGGTAAACTCCAGCCCACTCCTGAATCGTCCCCATTTCCTCTAAATGTGGATCAGAAGCATACATAATCCATTCTGAAAAGGAATAGAATAAAATATCCGCAGCAAGACCACAGGTGAACATCATACAACCCCAAGAAAAAAACGAATACTTTGGCTTCTCATTTGGCTCACCTAAAACTATTTTTCCATATTTAGAAAAAGCAATGAACAAGGCAATGCATAAAATTGCAACCCCAATTACAATATAATAGGTTCCCATTGTATCTCCAAAGAAGCCTCTTACCTTACTTAAAATATTATTAGATTGACTAGGTAAGACCATAAATAGGATACACAAAACTATGATACTCACAACGGGTACAATAGTAATCAGCCAATCAATTTTACTTTTTTTCATTTTTTCTATTAAATTTTTCATTATAGTCCCTCACCATATTCTTCATATTTCCTATCCATTGAAATTAATTCTTCAATACTATCTATCTCTACAATATCCTTACTCCCCATAGGGTAAATTGTCAAATCAAATTTATCCTTATGTAAAAACATAGCCACATCATCCCAATAGATTTGATTATTTTTGTTTTTTTCAAATTCTAATTCTAATAATACCTTAAGCATTTTCCCATCTTTAGCATTCCATCTAGATACACTATATAATTGCCAGCCCTGATTTCCTCCTGTTCTACTACAAGAAATTACACAACCATTCTCAACCTGCTGAAGCCATTCATTTGTGTCATGCTCAACCCATACACTATTATATCCAGATTTATCAAAATCCTTAAAAAGGATTGCAGGATTGTTTATAATCTGATCTCCATCTAAAACGATGGCATCCTCTAAATAATTTCTTGCAACATACAAAGACGAAATATTGTTACAGCTATCATAATATGGATTTTCAATAAATATGAGATTTGGATATTTTGATTTTAAACCTTCAAATTTCTCTTTTAAATAACCAACCACAAGATATATTTCAGAAATTTCATTTTGAAGTAAAGCATCTATAATTGTATCAATCATTCTTGTTCCATTCACTTCTACCAATGGCTTGGGTATGCGTAACGTTATTGGCTTCATTCTATTTCCAAGTCCAGCAGCTAAAATAATAGCTCTTTTAATTTTTTCCATTATTATCATCTCCAAAATACTTTAGCACCATTCTAGAATATACTTTTGCATACCGATACTGAGTTAAAGCATATTCTCCAAATTCTACCCCTAGCATACGTTTATATTCACACCAATTGCTCCAAAGAAGTCCACAAATAGCAACATAGGCATAAATTTTATATCGTATATTTTCTTCACATTCATTACAAAAATATATATCAATTATTTTGTCAATATACTCCTTGTCGTATCCTGCATAGATAGCAAACATTGCTAAGTCTACATGAACATCCTGCATTCCTGCATATTCCCAATCAATCAACCGAATATTTCCATCAGGGTCAATTAAGAAATTATCTGGAACCGCATCTATATGAGTCAGATAATGTGGAGCATTGAATTGCTCAATAATTTTTCTAAGCTTTAAAATATTACGCTTCACTTCTTTGTAATCCTTAAAAAGAGATTGATGATTAAAAAGCTCTTCATAGTATTCAATTTGAGAATATAAATCGAAGGCGTGATCAACAATGATCTTTTTCTCATGAAACTTTCTTAAAAAGGGAATACACCTTTCCAAATCTTCCTTGTCAAACGGATTACAAACTTGTGTTTGATTGATAAATTTTGTAATCTTAACCCCGTTTTCTGGATTGAAAAATATAATCTCATCAGAAATTTTCAATGGATTTACTTTCGCATACACCTGATGTTCTTGATGGCGATTGATCAGCTTGTCCGTTCCCTCTCCAGGTATCCTCATAATATATTTATCTTGAGCTACTTCAAATAAAAAGGATCGATTTGTCATTCCTTTCTTTAAAGTAGAAACATTTTTAATATCCTTTACATCAATATGAAAGCATTCCTTAATTAAATCTATATGCTCATTTTTTAAGCTTTCTGATTCTTGATCTATTTTGCGAAGCTGTTCATAGGTGTTTATCTCAAAGAAACAATCTTTATGAATAATCTTACTTGCTATTTTAAAGGATTTTTGATCCAAAAGAGAATCCTCCCAAAAGCTAAATTCATTTGAGGATACAGCACGCAAGTTAGAAACAAGAGCCTTTGCATCCAAATTATTAATATAAGCTAACCCAACTGCGTTTAAGAAGATATTTTTTCCTTTTATTAAAAAGCCTTTTTCATCAATATAGTAAAAGCCGCGTTTACTCTTTTCATCAGAAAGCATATACCATGAATCATTTTCTAATGTGCTAAATGGATTTTCATAAAAATATAAATCTCCTGGAACAATATAAGAATTCCCAATCAAATGAGAAGCAAGAAATAAACTCTTACTGTTGGAATCTTTATAATATTCATTATTCACAAGAAGCTTCAAATTATACTTATCAATTAAATATTCAAATTTTTCTTTCATAAATCCAACAACAATGGTAATATCTTTTATACCCACTTCATGAAGCTGATGAATTAATCTTTCAATTAGCACTTCTTTTTTTATTGTTAAAAGAGCCTTCGGCGTTTGATTAATTGGTATCATTCTCAATCCAAAACCAGCAGCCAATATGATTGCGTTTTTTACAAGGTAGTTTGAATTATCTATGTTGGAATGCTTCATATCTAAATTTTTAATAATTTGATTAACCTTTCCTAAGGAGAATCCTGTTAATTCAGATAGTTCTCTTTGTGTATATCTACCCGTTATCAAAAGCTTATAGATCTCAAATTCACTTTTGTTCATTTTGTGAGCCTCCGTTGTTTATTTTTGAACATTATATCATAAAAAACCCTTATAGTCAAACCTAGATTTATATAGGGTTACTTCTTATAAAGCTTATAAAAGTGGTGTCCAACACGCTCGTTTTCTGGAGGAAGCTTCATATAATCTCCATAGGTCTTTGTCAAAATATGGTCATATTCCTTTGGTATAAAGTACATACCACCTTCAAAGCTATGCTTTATAAGCTCCTGAAATATTTTCTTTTCAAAAAATTTGCCATCTGCCGCATACCATGCAGGACAACCAACATAATTGGAGGTAGCGTAATCCTTTGTGGCAATAATGCGGTCTATTTTTTTAAAATAATGCTTCTTCCCCATAAGAGTTGCCCATTTCCAAATGAAAAATTTAGCCAGTCTTCTTATAAACTTAGGATCCTTAACTAATTTTTTTCTTCCAGCCATAAAGCATAAGGAGCCTAAATATTTAATTTTCTTTTCATATTTTAAACATTCCTTTAAAGTTACTCCCATTCCATCCAAAGGATATACATCAATAAATGCACCAATTCCATAATCCTCTACATAGTTTGATTGAATGATATAATCTGTATTTGATATACGTGCTATCATATAAGGATACTTTTCATTAACCTCTTTAGTAAAGAGCTTTAATTTCCCATTGTATTCCTGTTTCATATATTCCATTAGCTTATCATAATCTGGACGTGGCATCATAATATCAAGATCATCATCCCAGGGAATGAAACCATTATGTCTAACTGCACCAATTAATGTTCCATAAATCAAAAAATATTGAAATCCCTTTTCTTCACAAATTGTAGCAATTTCATCAAGTATTTCTACTGATAGTCTTTGAACCTCTTTTATATCCTTGACTTCTTCCATATATATCACCTAGTAAAATCAATTTTCATTGATAAATTTATTTAAAATAAAAATCAGCTTTGCTGTTTCAAACCACTCAAATGAGTCTAGTTTTTTTAGCGCTTCTTCCTTCATTTGAATTCGATTTTTTTATTCAGACGATTTTAGCTCATTTAAAATTTCTTTTATACTTTGAAAGGTAAATGTTGGTTTAATATTTCCATTTACAATGTCATCCACCGCTGCCTCTCCAGATAGAACACATACCGCGGTAACATTAGAATTAATTCCAGTAGCAATGTCAGTGTAAAGTCGATCTCCAACAACCACAGTTTCTTCCTTATTACAAGAAAACTTATCCATTGCCAAATCCACCATTAAAGAGTTTGGTTTCCCAATGTACAATGGTTGTTGTCCTGTGGCATTGGTAAGCATTTGACATATTGATCCACAATCTGGAATAAAACCAAAATGAACGGGACAAGCCAAATCTGGATTGGTTGCAATAAAAGGTAATTTCCTAGTAAGCAGTTCAGAGGTTTTTCTAAGCTTTTCGCTTGTAAGCTCTGTATCAAAGCCAACAAGGACAGCATCAATATCCTCTTCTACATCAGTAGAAACATGGATTTTTCCCTCACATAATTCTTTAATAAGAGAATCTGTTCCTTGAACATAGATTTTCTTGTTTTTATACTTGTCCTGTAAATAAACAATGCTAGCTTGTGTGGAGGTGAAAAAATCCTCCTTTGTTGCCTCTATGCCCATAGTTCTTAGCTTGCAAACATAGTCTTCTACGGAACGAGAAGAATTATTCGTAATAAAAACATATTGAATTTCATTTTCTTTTAAATAGGATAAAAACTCTTTTGTTCCATCAAATAGCGTGTTTTCATTATAGATAGTTCCATCCATATCTAGCAGAAATAATTTTTTATGCTTCAAATCTGTTGCGGGTTTACCAAAAAAATCCATAAGATTACTCCCTGAATAGATTTTCAGCAGCAGCTAAGTCGTCATGATTGTCAATTTCTAGCCAACGTCCCTTTAGTGGACAGGCTTTAAAATTCACTTCGCCTAAAACATCATGTAAGGCAACCTCACTCCAAAGCTTAAGTTCTGTTTTATCTTCAATATATTCCCTACACTTTTTGAAGAAGACTTCTCCCGCTGAAGGAGAAAACTTGTATACATCTATGGAAACTCCTAAGGCTTCCTCTGGAGAAATTTGCTTAGAAATATGAGATAAAACACCATTACTCTCTGTTACCTTCATAGATTCTTCAATGTACTTCCCAATCTCAACAACAATCGCATTCTCATAAGGACATGCAAGAAGTTCCTGAATGACAGAGGCATCATAGAAAACATCAGCATTCATCATAAGAAATGCTTCTCCCTTTAGGATATCCTTTGCCAGATAAGCAGAATACATATTGTTTGTGTTCGCATAATCTACACTGCGAATAAACTGAATGCCAGAAAAATTAGAAGAAACTGCCTCTTCCAAAACCTCTGCCTTATACCCAGAAATAATCGTTATATCTGTTATCCCATTTTCATGTAAATTTTCAATTTGCTTAAATAGAATTGGTTTTCCATTTACAGGCACCATAGACTTTGGACAATGGTCTGTTATAGGTGCCAATCTAGATCCTAATCCAGCTGCTAAAATTAATGCTTTCATTTTAATATGCCTCCTCGATTTGCTTATATATTGCTTCTATCTTTTCTCTTGTTAGTTCTATTTCATTTAAAATGGTATATCGATTTGGACGAGTAAATCGCGCCTTCAGCCAAGCATCAATAAAGATTTCCTTTGAAATTCCTAATGCGGATGGCCGTACATCTATTTCGTTATACTTCAAAAATCGTACAAGCTTGTTGAAATTTTGATTTTGCAGAATTGAGCTTACCAAAGCTCCAAGTCCAACCAAGTATCCGTGCAATACCTGAATCTGCGGATAATGTGCCACAATAGCGTGATTAAACAGATGCTCTGAGCCACTACATGGTCTAGTATTTCCCTTAAGCTCCATCGCAACTCCAGATAAAACAATAGATTCACAAGTGATCTTAATTTTCAAATCCTCATCAATAGTTTCAGGTAAATTGAACAAGCTCCAAAATGAATTAGAGGAAATCATTTTTGCCACATCATCAGTCTTTTCTTTTCCTCTTTTAATTGCCAAATCCCAATCATATAAAGCAGTATAATTGGAAAGAATGTCACATATTCCTGCCTTTAAATATTTTTTTGGAGAGTTCTTAATTAAATCAATATCAATAACTACCACATCAGGTGATTTGGATGGTAGACCATCTGTACGTTCACCATCAAATTTTAAAACAGAGGTGTTTGAGCATACTCCATCATTAGAAATAATCGTTGGTATTGATATAAGCTTCTTCTCGCTATACTTAGCTGCCAGCTTACAGGTGTCATTTACTGTTCCTCCGCCTATGGAAACAAGACATTCATAATAGTTTACGATTAAATGCTTAGAAAGAGTCAGCGCTTCTTCAACTCTATAATCCTGAACAAAATACAAATCACAGTTCTCAAATACTACTTTTTGTTCAATTTCTTTTTTAAATAAAGTGTAGATGTCTTCACTACTGACTACCAAAACCTTTTCAAAATTTTTTAGTAGTTCTTTTAAAGTATCCCAAGCATTATGTTCAATTATAATCTGCTTATTCATGAATCTTCACTTCCTAACAATCCTTATTATACACTACTTTTATTTAGAATTCGATAATAAATTTAAATCCTATTCTACGGTAACGCTTTTTGCCAGGTTCTTCGGCTTATCTACATCATTGCCCTTTAATGTTGCTGAATAATAGGCAAGAAGTTGCGTTACAGCAACACTAACTAATGGAGATAGATAATGAGCAACATCTGGAACAATAAAATCATCTTCACCTTCAGATAAAGTTTCCATAGAGATAACCACTGGCAAAGCTCCACGAGAAACGGTTTCCGCCAAATTAGAACGCACAATTGCGTTTGTGTTTTCCTGAGTGCAGATTGCAATTACAGGAGTTCCTTCAGTGATTAACGCAATAGACCCATGCTTTAGCTCTCCTGAAGAAAAGGCCTCTGTATGAATATACGCAATTTCCTTAAGCTTTAGTGCAGATTCCAAGCAAGCCCAATAATCAATCCCTCTTCCAATATAGAAAATATCATTAGCATCTTTTAATTTTTCTGCGATTTGCTTGATAACTCCCTTTTGATCTAAGATTTTTTCTATTGCTAAAGCAATTCTATTCAAATTGGTTTTTAAATTCGTTATCTTATGCGTTAAGGCTTTTGCCAAGATAGCACAAACAACCACCTGTGCCATATAAGACTTTGTTGATGCAACCGCAATTTCTGTACCCGCACAAATATCCAAAGTATAGTCCGCAATTGAATTCATTGTAGAGGTCTTGGAGTTTGTAATGGCTATTGCTGGAAACCCTTGAGCTTTAAACTTTTTCATTACAGCAATACTATCTGCTGTTTCTCCAGATTGACTCAAATAAATGAAAACCGGTTTGTCTTTAATTAAAGGCGTTGAATAAACTAATTCAGAGGCTACAAAAACCTCACTAGGAATCCCGCATAGTTTTTCAAAATAATATTTTGCCATATAGGATGCATACATTGAAGTTCCACAAGCAACAAAGTTAATTTTATCACACGAAAGAATGACATCAATAATTTCTTTATCTATATTGATTTCTTCTTCCACAAAATAGTTAGATACAAGATTCCTAATCACACCAGGCTGTTCATGAATTTCCTTTAGCATATAATGCTCAAAGCTTCCCTTTGAAATTTCATCTATACTGATATTCATTGGAACTGCCTGATATTCTGCTGGCACTCCCATAATATCATACAAAGAAAATCCATCCTTTCTTATTTCCGCAAAGGTTAAATCCTGCATAATAATGTAGGAATCACAATGACCTGCAAGAGGTATAACATCACTTGCTAAAATAAATTCATGCTCAGAAATTCCAATATGCATTGGAGCCTTATTCTTACATACATAAAGCCTATCTGGAGTATGATCATCAATTAATAAGAAGGCATAGGATCCTTCTAGCTTACTCATTGTTTTTCTTATCGCATCTCTTATAGAAAGGCTGCGAGAATAAAGTTCAATCAGATTAACGATTACCTCAGTATCTGTTTCACTTACAAAGGTTATCTCCTTTAGATAATCTGCCTTTATTTTTTTAAAATTATCTATAACTCCATTGTGAACAATGGTAAATCGCTTGTTTTGAGATTGATGAGGGTGAGAATTGATTTGATTCGGCTTGCCATGTGTTGCCCACCTCGTATGTCCAATCCCTAGAGTAGACTGAATTGTTGGATCAATAATCATTTCCAAATGAGAAACTCTTCCCTTATCTTTAAAAATATGAACTTTCTTCTGATTATTCAAAAGAGCTATACCAGCAGAATCATATCCCCTATATTCTAACTGCTTAAGACCATGAACAATAACCTCTTTTGCTTGTTTTTTTCCAATATATCCAATGATTCCACACATAAGGCTCACTCCCAACTATTTTTTAAAACCATATTTTGAGGCATATCCTGGCTTGGTAACTTGCTTAGCTCTTGCGATTGCAAAAGCTCCCTCTTCTACATCAGAAGTAATCGTAGATCCCGCTGCAATGAAGCTTTCATCTTCTATGTTGATTGGGGCTATCAAGTTAGAATTACAGCCAATAAAAACATCATTTCCTATTGTTGTTCTATATTTGTTCTTTCCATCATAGTTCACTGTTACACATCCACAACCCCAATTTACATGATCTCCACAGGTCGTATCTCCAATATAGGTCAAGTGGGCAACATTTGTTTTGGTTCCCAGTACTGAATTCTTTATTTCAACGAAATTCCCAATTCTATCTTTTTCACCAATGATGCTATTCATACGAATATGAGCAAAAGGCCCCACTGTTGCATTACTACAAATTTTTGAATCTGAAACCACGGATTGAATACATGTAGCATTATCCTCTATAATTGAATTTTCCAAGGTGGTATTGGGTCCAATCGTACTATTTTTTCCGATTTTCGTTTCTCCCCATAAATTACAGCCTGAATAAATAACTGTTCCAGCCCCTATTTCCACTTGTGAAGCTATTGTTGTAGAATTTGGATTTATGATTCTAACGCCATTTAATATGTGCTTTTTAAGAATGGTTTTTCTTACTTCCTCTTCTACACAGGATAAATCATATAAATCATTAACACTACTCAAATTAATAGAATCCTTAAATGTAAAGAATCCTATCTTTATTTTTTCCTCTAATGCTAGTAAAATATCTGTCATACCATATTCTTTTTTCTCTTCAGAAGAACATTGTTCTAGAACAGATAAAAAAATATTATTTCTAATACAATAAAAGTCCGTAGTTTCTTCCTTAATCTTTCCAATTGTAACATCATTATTTTCATTCAAATGAGTTGAAATCATCTGATTTAAAATTTCCTCATCTACTAAAGGTACATCTCCTGGCAAAATCAATGTATGTCCATCTTCTTTCAAAAATGAAGATGCACATTTTAAGGCATGTATCATACTAAAGGGTTCATTTTGAACAACATATTCAACTTGATTCTTTAAAATATCCTGTAAAATTTCCTTTTCTTGTCCAACAACACAGATTACTTGATTTACCATACTTTTTTTTAAAGCATCAACAACATATTCTATCATGGGCTTCTTTAATAAAGAAACTGCACACTTTGGCAATTCTGTGTTTAAACGAGATCCTTTTTCTGCTGCTAACACAATAGCATAATTCATTTTAGACACTCTCCTTGACCAGCTTAACAAGCTCTTCAATATACTTTTCAACAATTTGTTCATCTAAAGCCATTACTGTAATACGAATAAGCTCCTCTGTGCCAGAAGGACGAACAATAATCTTGCAATCCCCATGTAAGGAATTCTTCATCTCCTCAATTCTCTTGAATAAGGTCGGATGCTGAAGCACTTTATTTTTATCCTTAACCTTAATATTAATCATTACATCCTTATATAAGACAAGGTCTTCAAACCAATCTTCTATTCTGGTGTTTGTTTTTGAAAGAATTTGACAAAGATATAAAGCATTTAAAACACCATCTCCTGTATGAAGTAAATCTGGAAGAATAATATGTCCACTATTTTCTCCACCCAAAGAAAGATTTCTCTTTTGGAGCTCAGAAATGATATATTTATCTCCAACCTCCGTTTCAATGACCTTTATACCTCGCCTATTTAAGTCTTTTATCAATCCCAAATTACTCATTTTTGAAAGAACAATTGTATCTTCTTTTAGCAAATGCTCAGATTTTAAATAGCGGGCAAAAAGATAAATCATTTTATCTCCGTCTATTGTATTTCCTTTGCAATCAACACATAATACACGATCTCCATCTCCGTCAAAAGCAAAACCAATATCACAGCCTTCTTGAACAACTGCCTGTTTTAATGAATCCAAATGAGTTGATCCACATTCTCGGTTAATGTTATAACCATCTGGACTATGATGAAGAACAACCAATCTCTTGGAAACCTTTGAAAAAACTGCTGGAGCCGTTTTATAGGTTGCACCATTTGCACAATCAATTGCAATTTTCAAATTCGTTTTAGCAACATATTGATTCAAAAGACTAAAATATTGTGATAAAGACTCAAAGGAAAAACGAAAGCTTCCAATTTCTTTATTAAAGGACTCTACATGATCAATGTAATTTTCAATCCTTTTTTCCTCTGCTTCTGTTAGTTTGAATCCCAAATTAGAAATTTTGATTCCATTATCTTGATACGGATTATGGGAAGCTGTAATCATAACTCCAGTTACTTTATTAACATAAGAATAATAAAGTAGTGCAGGAGTAGGTACAATCCCTATATGCTTAACCTTAAGTCCCCTTGACAAGCATCCAGAGGCCAACGCTAAGGATAGCATATCCTTTGAAATTCTTGTGTCCGTAGCAATAACAACTGTTTTACTAGGCAAAAGAGATAATGCCATACCAACACGAGTTACTAAATCTAATGTTAACTTTTCATTTGGAATTCCACGAATTCCATCAGTACCAAAATATTTCATCTTTAAATCCCTCTCTCCCACTTTAAACTTTCATTGTTACAATTTGAGCAATACTGCCTGGTCGTGCCAATCCAAATAACAAATAAAACTCATCATCTTTTCTATAAGAAAATAAACCTTCAGCCTCAAAGATACCAGGAATAATAATTTTGTCAACTTCTTCCCTCTCTTTTAAATCAATAATCTGAATTTCGACTCCTTTATATTTACTAGCTCGTTCTGTCTGAATATTACAAGCAATGAAAAGCTGATTTCCTATCAGTGTTGCTCCCTGCACAAAAACTGCATCCCATTGCTTTTCAAATATTTTTTCTGCCTGCATTGACTCTAAATTATAAAGATAAACACAAAGCTTATCTGTCGATTCATGTTTTACATTAAAAGTTTCTTTTGGGGGTATATCTGGAAGATAATCCTGTGTAACTAAGATGAGTTCATTCTCAGAATAGGAACAAACACCCATTAAGCAACGAATTGAAATTCCTTGTGCTGGTTCTATTCCTTTAATCTCCAATCTTTCAATTTTGTCCTCTTCCATAGTCCATTTATACAATTTCTGGGTTTCTCCTAAATAACTGGTAATTTTAGATCCCACAATATACATTGTATCTCCAATAAAACAAAAATCATTATCATGACCTGTTTCCTTTGGCTTTGTCATTTCTGCTATGTATTTCTGTGTATTAAAATTATAAACCAAAACTCGATTAGAACCATCTAGCTTAAATAAATATTCTTGGCTCTTATCCAACCCAACAGATTGTATCCTCCATTCATTTTGTTCTTTTCCAATATCCTTAAATAGTCTAATTTCATATTCCATTTCTGCCCTTTGACTATGTCCTTTATAAATCAGCAGAGGTTCCTTGTCATTATTTCCTGAACAGGAAACAAAAAAGATGGAGCACAAAAATAAAATCACCATTATTGCTGCTTTTGATATATTTCTCATAGTTCCTGCAATTCCTATCTTTTATTTTTTATCATCATATCTATATACTGCACAACCTCTTTAGAAGCTGATCCAAGAGGATAATAGTTTAATAGATTCATAAAAGACTGAACATTTTGATTATAATATGATTCATCAAAGGTTAAAATATTATGGATAAGCTCTTCTTCTGTTTTGGCAATTGGAAAAGGTAACTCTGTGATTGAAAAGTACATTTCTCTTTCCGTTTGAAGATATTGCTGTAAGTCCTTTGTAAAAAGAAAAACCTTCTTTTGGATTGCCGAAAACTCAAACATTGTAGAGGAATAATCTGTGATTAAAATATCAGATGCCAAGAGTAGCTCCTGCATATCTGGATAAGAGCTTGCATTAATTACTCTTTCACTTTCTTTAATATGCTGATATAGCATAGTATCATTTGGATGCAAACGAATTAATAAAACAAATTCATCTTTAAAGCTGTTCTCAAAGGCTGAAATAGCTTCTTCATAATCAAATGTAAAAACATCCATATTTCTAGTTTGTCTAAAGGTAGGAGCATATAATATAATTTTTTTAGATTGGGATAAACCAAAAAAGTCCTTAACCTTCAATTGAAAGTCCTGAGGATTTCTAGCTAGCATATCCTCTCTGGGAACTCCCTTTTCTAAAACCTCTCCACTATACCAGAAATCATTTAAATAAAGCTGTGTACACCATTTGGAATTTGAAAGCATCAAATCTGTAATTTTGCCATCTTTTTTTGCTTTCTTAATGTAATTTCTATCTAATAATTCTTCAGCTGATTTTTCTATTTTTTTAAGTGGAATACTACCATGCCAAGTTTGGATATAAAATTGCTTTTTCTTTTTCCTGACTCTTAATCCGTTGCGGATATTATCAATCCAAACTTTTGCCGTAGCTAATTCATAATATGCTCGAATAGACCCATATTTCACCTTATGAATCCCATTTGGAAGCACAGACTCCATATCCTTTACTAACCAAACAAGATGATAAGGCTTATTTTGCTTAAGCATCTCCTCAGCAATATATTTAGGATTGTCCCCATAGCCCTTTCCTCCAAAATTTTGAAAAACTATTTTTTTCTTATGAATTGGGAAGAAAGAGAAACAAAAGCCAATCATACCATAAAATATTTTGTAAATCAGATGATAGATGAACTTCAATATCTTCATAATTTAATCTCCTAGGCCAACTTATCTTGAATTAGCATTTGATAAAATGATTTTACATACATTTCACAATTTTGTTTGTAAAAATCCATAATTCCCTCTTGAGCAAGAGAATCCTTTTTCATCTTCTGCTTACATTTATAGACTGTGTTTTGGTTAAATAAATTAAAACGATATTCAATTGAAGCCAATTTAAGAAAGGAAGGCTTATTAAGAATTCTTCTTATCTTTTTTTTAATTAACTTCATTACGTTTTTTCCTCCTAAGCTTTGAACATACCATATTCAAATAATACTTATAGTTTGGATCAATCAAGGAAATAGAACCTATACAAACTGTTGCAATTCCCCCAGTGGAAATTAATTTTAAAACAAAGCCCCCCCAGCCCTCAATCTTAATAAATGAATTTACATAATATACAAGGCTGGCAACCAATACAATTGTAATTAATTCTAAAATATATTTTAGGTAAAACTTTAACGGAGAAACCTTAAGAACCCTTTTATGAACAATATAAGGCTCAAACCAAAGAATTGTAAGAATAAAGCTTACCGTTGTAGCAATAAATATACCAATCAAGCCAAGCTTCCACCCCAATAATATGGAGAGAATGATATTGATGATTCCCTGAATTAAAGGGCGAAATTTACCATACTTATATAAGCCATAGGCATCTCTAAATATTACAGCAGAAAACACAAGACCTGGTAACAAATAATTTAAAGTAATCACAATTACTATTGGAAATTCCAGCAAATAAGAATCCTCTTTTAACCAAATGGTAATAAATGGATTCAATAAATCTACTAAGCAAATAGCTGTAATACCAAATAAAACAAATACTAAATAGTTTATTTTATTATAAATATCCTGCTTCTTCTCATAATCCTCTTCATTGATATTGGCAACACTTGGAGTTAATGCAAAGAATATACTTTGGACCATTGTAGTAACATATAAGATCATCATAGAATAATTAGAATAAACTCCAACAACATCCAAGCCTAGCATTTTTGAAATAATCATATTGTCTGTTGCTGCATATAGCTTACCACCAATCTGGTATAAAGCCAATGCGGCAATATCTGTAAAGATTACCTTTTTTTCTTCTTTTGTTAAAAACGAATCGTTTTTCTTGAATATCTCTGGATGCCTCTTCATTGCAATTATACTTGCAACGAACTCTACAAAAATAGAGAAGAAAATAGAAATAGTTAAATAAATATAAAAGTTCTTTGTGGCATAAAGAATCACAATTAATACCACACTTTTCACGATTTCTATAATCAGATTGACTATTTTAATAAAATACCCCTCTTGATGGGCATTTAAAATGCAGTTTTTATAAGAAAATAAGAAATACGGCAAAACAGTGTTAAGTAAATACAGCACATAGATAACAGGTAAATTTAAAAAATCATAATCTTTATAATTGGCTATCAGTAAGGGTAATGCTGGTATTACACACAGCCCAGCGCCTAAAAGAATGGAGCCAATAACAATATAGCATTTTTTATAAAGCTTATACAAAGCCTGTACTTTTGAAGCGTCATTTTCTCTTATGGCTTTATACATACTAAATACAATAGCTGTACCTATTCCCAATTCAGCCACAGATAAAAATTGAAGAATCTCTGAAAATAAACTTGATGCTCCCAAATACGTTTTTCCAAGCGTTTGTATAAATACAGTTTTTAAAACAAAGCCTAAAATGATTTTAAGAATACTGCTTAATAAACTAAACCCAGAATTCAACTTGGCATAATGTGTTCTGTTTTTTTTCTTTGCTGCGGTTTCCATTCTTCCCCTCCTGTTCTTTTTAATATAGATTTTTATATCAGTAAAATATTGTGAAAAATTTTAAATAAAGCTTTTTCAAAAAGGAACAATCTAATTGAAATGCATATTTTCTTGCAATCCTTTTAAACTGCTTAGTTTCTTCTTTCCTATCTTTTTTTGGTTCAATATACTTTAGCCAATGAATACATTGGACCAAATAGCAATAAATAGCTTTCTTCATTAATTGATCCTCATGATACCCCTTATAAAAATCAATGGAAAATCTTATCGCCTGCACACAATCTACACGTCTTTTTACAGATGTGGTCATAATGCTATTTTCCCGAATTCTATAAATATAAAGCTGCTCTAAAATAATTGCACATTTTTTTGAATAGTAAATTGCCTTATAGGTAGTATATTCATCCTCATGAATTTTCCCCTCTGGAAAACGAAGAGATTCAAACAACCTTTTAGAATAAAGCTTATTCCATGTTACAAAGGATAAATTTGAAATTGTATCATCATATATATTGTTCAATAATTCTGATGCCGCACAAACAGAATACTTATCCTGTTCAACATTAATTTTCGTTTCCGTAGATTTCACATATCTACAACAGCTCAATTCTACATCAGAATCCTCTAAAAAAGGCTGTACAAGCCTTTCTAAAAATGTAGGCTCTAGATAGTCATCAGAATCAACAAAGGATAAAAGATCATACGTGGCAACATCTATCCCTGCATTCCGAGCAGAGGAAAGTCCTCCATTCTCCTTATGAATGACCTGTACCCTTGAATCCAATTTTGCATATTCATCGCACAAAGCTCCTGATTCATCAAGAGATCCATCATCTACCAAAATAATCTCAAAGCGCTGATAAGTCTGGGATAAAATAGAATCCACACATTGCTTCAAATAATCTTTAACATTGTAAACTGGTACAATTACTGATATAAAGTTCTTCATATGCTTCTCCTTTACGCTGCTGCCTTCTTATAATCCTTTTTGCTATTAAAGGTTAATAGTCCTATAAGAAGATAAAAATAGATTAAGCCAATATAGAAATCAAACAAAGAACATAACAGGAAAGTACTTAAGCCAATAATAAACATACGATATACAGATTTCTTTTCGTTCCTATTACAAACCTTAACAGAGGTTATAAAGAACTTAATAAATATAACAGAGCCAACAAGTCCTGTCATCATCAGAAATTCTAATAAAATATTATGTGCATGAGTTGTTCCATACAAATAGTAATTATTAATTTGCTGGTCAGTTAAGCTTCCATAACCAAAAACAGGCTTTTCTAAAAAGCGGTCAAAGGCCAATGGCCAAATCTTTTCTCTTGAAGATAAGCCTTTTTTTCCAATAAGCCCTGTGATTGAATCAACTAATGATGCATTATAGAAAAAGGTTACAAATAGAACAGCTATAACAATGAGAGTTGTACAAGTTTTCAAATTGAAAACTCTGTTCACAAAAGGATCATACAAGAATGCAGTTGCGATTAACAATACGGCATAGGCCACTAATCCCGTCACAGCAAAGGTATAAGCTAATCCAAAAAAACCAACCAATGAAATTACATAGCTTATCAATTGAATTTTTTTTCTATATTTTAAATCATAAAGGAATAAAAGGCAGCATAACACAATCAAAATAAAGGCCGAACGATTATCTCCTCCTAAAAAGTATTTATCATAAGAAATAATCGCAGTTGCAAAAAGAGGATGGTCAATGATAATTGTAAAAGTATGTAGACAAATATAAACCGCGGAAATATTATACAAAGTTTTAAAAATATACTTTTCAAATTTAGACGAACGATAATAGTCAAAAAACATAAAAAGACCAAAGACAGATAATATTTCCATCAAATAGCTCATAATATTATGGTTTAAAGCTAACCCAACACACCACGACAGTAAGAATAACCAGCATATTTTGGTTATTCGACTCACTCTTTTTCTTTGAATGATAAACATCAAAACTAAAACCAAAGTTACTAAAATTTTACCAATTTGAAAAACCTTATCTAACATTGGTATCAAAGAAACATTAAAGGGCTTTAAATATATTATAAAAAATAATACAATAAAAATCTTATTTCCCAAATTACTTTTCATGTCTATCTCCTTTCTTCAAAATGATATATAAAGCTTACAAATAATTGTTTTC
>JAIEEQ010000008.1 GCA_029067355.1 Anaeroplasmataceae bacterium
CCTCAATTCCTTGCTTTTAAATTATGTTAGCATTATTTTATTATTTTGTGAAAATTAAATCAATCCTTTTCATTGATTTTGAAAATAAAAAAACCAAATTTTCTTATCTTAAACTTGAAAAATTTGGTTATAGTATTATAATTTCTTTTTTTCTTTTTGTAGATTAAATACAGCATTATACATATCAAATTCATTATTTTTGTAAATGCCATACTCAACTGCAATTTCATAATAAATAGATTCAAGCGGATTTAATTCTAAATCATTTCTTTCAAAAATGGGGTTAACAATATCATCTAGCATTGGAAAGAAGGCATCTGGTACATTTTCTTTTCGTTCAAGGTAAGAATTCACCTTTTCCTCCAGCTCATCTAAAGGAACAAGTTCATTTTTAACATCAATGTTTTGGTTTAGAAGCTCTGACTGAAACTCATGTATATAAAGCAAAAGATTGATGGTTTTAGCACATTGTTCCATTTCCATATAGTTTCCTTGAAATTGATAATCTAATATAGTTTTAATCGTATAAAAATTATCATGAATATAATCAAAGCCAACAGAGAAGAAGACCTCCTCATCGGAGGTCAATTTGCTTTTCTTGATATATTGTTCATATAGATAATCGACTACCGCAATAACAGAAGTAAATCTGGAAATTGTTTTACTTTGGGTATTAATAAGCTGATAAATGAAATCATGATTTTCAAATTTCCAGTTTGCATAATCGGAATAGATGTCCATAAGATATCCTCTTAATTACGATTTCTGTTATGTGGGAATAGAAGAACATCACGAATATTTGTTTTTCCAGTTAACAGCATAACCGTTCTATCTATACCAATACCAATACCACCCGTAGGAGGCATACCATATTCCAAGGCTTCAACAAAATCGGTATCAATTTCACAAGCCTCATCGTTTCCTAAATTTCTTTCCTGTAATTGTCGTTGGAAACGTTCCATTTGATCTAAAGGATCATTTAATTCTGTAAAGGCATTTCCATATTCTGTTCCTCCCATAAATACTTCAAAACGATCTGTAAATCGTGGGTCATTTGGATTTTTCTTCGCAAGAGGAGAAATTTCAAGTGGATGTCCATATAGTATAGTAGGTTCAACTAGCTTATCCTCACCATATTTTTCAAAGAAAGCATTGATAATATGTCCAACTCCTGTAAAATGAGCAGGCACCTCTATATTGTGTTCCTTAGCTAGAGCCTTTGCCTCTTCAAAGGACATCTGCTTCCAAAAATCCACACCACATTCTCTTTTGATTAAATCCACCATATGAATTCTTTCAAATTTTGATAAATCATAGGTATGTCCATCAAATTCAACAATAGTAGTACCTAATACCTCTAAAGAAACACTTTTAAAGAAGTTCTCTGCTAAATTCATCATACCCTCCATATCAGAGTAAGCCAAATAGGCTTCAACCGTAGTAAATTCTGGATTGTGTCTGGAATCTACACCTTCATTCCTGAATAGACGACCAATTTCATAAACCGCCTCCATACCACCTACGATTAAACGCTTTAATGGAAGCTCTGTTGCTATACGAAGATAAAATGGCATATCTAATGCATTATGATGAGTTACAAACGGACGTGCAGCAGCACCGCCAAGGATAGGCTGAAGAACTGGTGTTTCAACCTCAACAAATCCCTGATTATCAAAGAAGTGCTGAATTGCACGAATGATTTTAGGACGCATAAATGCTACTCGTCTTGAATCATCATTGACTATTAAATCTACATATCTTCTACGACGTGCTTCCTCAACATCCTGTAATCCATGGAATTTCTCTGGGAGTGGCTTAATTGCTTTAGATAGATGAGTAAATACCTTACAGCGGACAGTAAGCTGACCAGTATTCGTTCTCATTATACTCCCCTCAATACCTAATATATCTCCTATATCAGACTTGATAAATACATCATAAGCGTCTTCACCTAATATTTCCTTAGATAGGTAGCATTGGATTGTTCCAAATTTATCTAATAAATTGATAAAGCCAATTTTCCCTTGTCGTCTTTTGGCAATCATACGTCCAGCAATACGAACAATATGCTCTTGTTCCTCTAAGGCTTCCTTTGTATAGGAATCAAATTGCTCCACAATGGTTTTGGAGTTTGCGGTACGGTCATAGCGCTGTCCAAAAGGGCGAATTCCTTTATCCTCTAAATATTTTATTTTTTCTATTCTTATTCTTTCTTGTTCAGGTCTCTTTTCCATAAAATAACCTCCTTTTTTCACGCAATTTATTATAGCATAACCCATTTTAAAAAACAATAAATGCATTAAAAAAGCTTAAGGTAAATCTTAAGCTAGCTATACTTAGTGAAGTGAGAAAAATAAGGAAATATCATTTTCTAAAGATTTAATATATATCAAATATAAATTTTCCTCTTGATTTGATTGAATATGAAGTGAGGCAAAGCATTGCAATACCTCCTCTTTATGAGGGATTTCAATAGTTAAAAAATATACATTAGGCCCATCTGCATAGGGATTACATTTTTTTGTGAATTGCATAGGAGCTGGTATTTCAGTTTCTTCCTGTAAAAAATAAAATAAACAGGAATAATACTTTCTTTCCTTTGCAGACAAGGCATAATCTTCAAGTGTATTGAAAGGTTTATTTTCTTGAAATTCTTTGTTAGATATTTCCACAAAAATAGCTTTCATCCCCGTATATTCCTGATCATCAAGAGAAAAACTCTCATTTGAAGTGTAAACTCCAGACTGAATAGGAGTAGTATAGGAAGACTTGGAAAAACAACTTGTTAAAAAGATAATACCAAATAGGATTAAAAAACCAACTTTTTTCATTGTATACACCTCATATTTATTATAGCATAAGAAACAAATTCCAACTATAAAATTTTATGAATTGAAAATTATAGAAAAACATAGTAAAATATGCAAAGAGAGTAGAAGGTAGAGTTATGAAATTAGAACAAAAGATAAAAGAAATAAGAGAACGAGCAGAATTGAGTCAGGAAAAATTTGCAGAGAAGCTAGGGGTTTCAAGGCAGACTGTAATTAACTGGGAAAAGGGAACCACACCAACAACATATTTATTATTGGAAATTGCAAAGGAGTTTCATATTGATTTTTCCTCATTGGTAAATGAAGATAAGGAACTTAGTTATATTGTAGATGTAGAAAAGAGAAAGGTAAAATCTGCTTCTGAAATATCTCCTCAGCTTCCCTTTGAATCTCCATTACATATAAGCAAGAAATCCATTTTCTCAATTTCTATTTTATCTTTGGTAAGCTTATTTATATTTATTATTGGGGTTGTTGGATACTTTTTTTATTTGTCTTTTACATTAAGGGATTCTGTTATTCTTTGGATTGTTTCAACATTTTTCTTAATACTTACTTTTTATCTTGGTTTAAAAATAATCTATATGATAATTGAATTGAAAGCCAAAAAAATATATTTTTATAAAAACTATTTAATTTTTCAAAGTGGTGTATTAGAAAAGCATTTTGATAGATATCCTATTGATTTTTTGAAGGAAATTAGAATTCATCAAACTCCATTTTCCAAATTTTTTAATTTTGGAAATGTAGAAATTAAATTTGAAGCCAGCAATATAAACGCTTATGGTATAAAAAAACCTTACGCCTTGAAACGATTTCTTTTAAAAGCCTATACAAGTAAAGCGGATTTTACTGAATAGTAAAGTCCTTTTTTCTTTTTCTTTGCCTGAAATTTAAATATAGTAAAGATGTAGCTAGAAAAATGCTAACTAGAGGTTGGTGTTTGTTTTTATTTTTTTCATATATAATAATAGTATTATGAGTAGGTATTGAAAATGGAAGTTGGTAGAAGAATCGCATATTACAGAAAAAAAGCTTCATTAACTCAAGAGGATTTAGCAGATTTGATGAATGTATCAAGACAAACCATTTACAAATGGGAGCATAGCTTGGCATATCCAGAGTTTAGAAAGCTTGAACAATTAACAAAAATTTTAAAAATAGCATTTGATGAATTATTGAAACAGGAGGAAATAAAACAATGAGTGAAAAGGCATTGTTTGTAGCAAAAAAAACAATCTTTACAAAAAATTTTTTTTGGCTTGTTATAGGAGCAATCGTAGGAGTAATACTGCTGATTTTTGGATTTGTTTCATTAGGGACAGAATTTGGAAAAATGGGTGGTAGTCTAACTGTAATTATTGGTGGAGGAATAATTTTCTTAGTTACAGGATGTGGAGCTATTATTGAAGGGATAGCAATGAAAAATGCAACAATAAAATTTTATAAAAATAAATATAGAATTCAATCTGGATTGATTCATAGACGTGACTCTGAAATTCTGCTGATAAAGATTTTATCTGTATCAGTTTATCAAGGGCTGTGTGGGCATTTGTTTGATTTTGGAGATGTAGTGATAAATGTTGTTGGCAGAAAGAATATTTCTTTATTTGATGTTAAGAACCCTTATGGACTGAAAAGATATATACAATCTATATTAGATCAAACAGATTTAAATACAATTAAACAGGTTATTCATGAAGTTTAGATGCATCTTATTGGATGCATTTTTCTTTTGAAAAAGAAATAGCACCAAAACGGTGCTTTACTTTTTAGCTGATTTTTTTTAAAATGAAACTAGGGGGTGTTTTAATGATTCATAAGAATATAAAAAGGTTTCGTTTGCAAAGAAATTGGACACAGGAGGATTTGGCTTCCCAATTAGAGGTGACTAGACAAACGATTTCTAAGTGGGAACAAGGGATTAATGAGCCAGATATTTCTACACTTCAAAAGTTAAGTGTTCTTTTTGAAGTTTCTATTGATGAGCTTTTAGGAAAAGAAATCTCCTCAAATAAGAATAACCCTCAAAGCCTATTGAAGATAACCAATCTTATTTCCATTGCGATTTGCATCATTTTTTCTTTTTCTTTAATCATTTTTACAAGGTATCTTGAGGACTGGCTTCCAATGCATTGGAATATTAAAGGAGAAGTAGACCGTTATGGATCAAAATGGGAATGGTTATTACTTCTTTTCTGCTTTGTACTTTTTCTTATTATTGATTTAATTGCTGTCCATTGGATTCAAAAAAAGACTAAATATACTTGGGCTGAACTATGGACAATTAAAATTACCTGCTGGATATGTCAGATTGTTTTTCTTGCCATTTTTTTAATTGCTACTATTCCCCACTTAAAAGAAGGTACGTGGTTTCCAATGGTAATTGCAATGATTTACACCTTTTTACTTCCAGTTACTGCCTTTTGTCATCCTAGAATTACTCCGTCAAACCAATTTTATGGAGTTCGTACCTCATTTACTTTATCCAATCTTGAAGGATGGAACTTAATGAATCGATTTTCTGCCTATGCTTTATCTGTAATCTGCTTGATTACTATTATTTTTAATTTATGCATAAATGAGTTTTGGTATAATTTAATCTCAGTTCATTTTATACTAATTGGATTTATTCTAATTGGGATTTTCCATAGCTATGTTAAAAGAAAGCTAAAATAATTCATATATTGTTTTGGGCTTTTCATTTGGGTGTCGCTTGTAGTATGTGTGCAAACGGCGCTTTTCTTTTATCCAATAAAGAAATGGAGGAATAGAAATAAGCTTTAGTATTTTGTAAAAGCCTTTTTTTAAGGGCTTTAATAGAAGGTCAAATTCCTTGTTGTGTTTTAGAATCATCTTAGAAAAAGTTAGCTTTGCTAGATATAATCCAAGAAGATAAAATAAAATGTATATATGAAAGATAGGAATATTATAACGATTAGAAACATGAATAATGATTCCTGCAAGGAAGGAAAAGAAGAAAATCGTTTTAAGAAATAAAAATCTTTTTTGATGATAGAAAAGAATTTGATAAAGAATATAAGAGAAGAAACCTAAGTAAAGAACAAGGATGATTTTTAGAAGTGCTTGAAGAGATTCCATTTTATGCGAATAGCTTTTTTATGAAGCTCTTATTTTTCTTTACCTGAATATTCTTTTTTTCTAAAGAGTTAACTATGCCAGTAATCTTGATGGTTTTATTGTCGTTACTGACTTCCTTTAGTACAAGGTTTGTTCCTGTAATTTCATAGGGAATATCTAGTACACGCAAAATAAAAACAGTTTCTGAAAATTCCTTAATTTCGGTTATATTATTTACTATCATATGGTCGTCATAAATCGTAAAATTTGCTAAAGACATATTTATCACCTAATTAAGAATATGCAGAGGGGAATTAAAAAAGAAGAGGTAACATATAGAAGTTATATAGTTTTTTATACTAGGTAATCTAATGATATTGAACTTGTGATATCATTATGATATAATACAATAAAGTCAGGTGAGATTATGGAAGAAACAAAAGACATTTTAGAAATGGAAAAGAAAAATCAGAAGCTAAATGAAAAAAATAGAAAAATTGAAGAAAAAGAAGAGCATAAAAGAATTAAGGCAGAGCACAAGCAGGAAGAAGAAATTCGTTTAGAGCCTATAAGAAAAAAGAAACGTGAAAAGAAGGAGAGAATTCGGAAACTAAATGAGCCACCTAAAAGACCTGTTCTTGAGGAAATAGGAAATGCGGTTACGCATGGTGTTGGAGCAATTTTAGCTATTGTCGGTTTTATTTTCATGATTTTAAAATCAGATACCGGCTTTAAAATTACTGCCTCTATTGTCTATGGATTCAGTATGTTTTTCATGATGCTGATGAGCTGCTTATATCATTCCTTTAAAGGAGGATCAAGGGTAAAACGATTGTGGAGAAGATTCGATTATACCTCAATCTATTTATTGATTGGTGGCACCTTCGCTCCACTATACTTAGTATATTGGGGGAATGTCCTGGGTATAGTTTTATTTGCTGTTCAGTGGGTACTTATTATAACTGGGATTACCTTCGTTTGTACCTTTGGTCCAGGAAGATTTAAATGGCTTCATTATACTCTTTATTTTGCAATTGGCTGGAGTGGACTTATCTTTATTCCAGATTTCATTAAAAATAATTTGAATTTACTTTGGATGATTTTAGGAGGTGGAGTTGTTTACACCTTAGGAATGATTCCTTTTGCAAAGAAGAGTGTTAAAAGCGCTCATTTCATTTGGCATTTCTTTGTTTTATGTGGTGCCATTGTTCAATTTTTAGGAATTTTGTATTTTGTTTATTAAAGCTAAATAAAGAAGTCCAACTTGGACTTCTTTATTTGTATTGTATGAATATATTGTTCCTTTTAAATTCAATAGTTGCAAAAGCACCATTACAGAATGGAAGAGTTGGAGATAGATGTCCTAAATCAATGTCTAGAAGAATGGGAACATCATAATCCTTTAATACATCAATGACGGCATTGATATGATCAACTCCTACAAATTCCTGATTTATACATAAGGGTCTTCCTACAAGGAAGCCTTTTATATTATGAAACCAATTAGAACGCTTAAGCTGAAGAAGTGCCCGTTTTATTCCAACAACGTTTAAATCGCAGGCTTCAAAATAAAAGATTATGCCCTCTGGATGCTTTTTTGTGTATTCATATACCTTGTCATAGGGGGTTCCACATAATAGTTGCATACAATCTAGATTTCCTCCTATTAATGTTCCAGAAAAGCATTCCTTATAATTGTATGGAGTAATTATTTTTTTTGTGTCAAGATTGTAATTTGCAAAGGGGTCTGTTTTTTCCTGAGAAGATTCAAATTTTGGATATCCCTTAAAAGCTTTTTTCCCTTGAAGCATTTGATAGGTATCTAGTACGTCATAGGTGTATTTATCAAAATGAAAATGACCAGCACAAGAACCATATATCGTTTGTACATCGCATAAAGTGGTTAGCGTAAAGGTTAGATTCGTATTGTCAGAAAAGCCGACAAACCATTTAGGAGGAAGCTTTTTAATTGCATCAAAATCAATGGCATCTAGGATTTCATACATCAATTCCCCACCACCAACTGAGATAATACAATCCGCATCACTTTGATAGGCCTCCATAAACTCCTTTGCTCTTAGCTTGGGTGTGTTTGATGCACATTTTCCTTCTGCTAAAAAGCAATTTGGTCCTACAATGACTTTATGACCTAAGCTTCTTAGCTGTTTAATTGCCTTATGAAGACGTTCCTCATAGGGGTGTGTTGTACATCCAAAGGATGGAGCAACTAAATAGAGCGTTGATTTATTATTTATAAAACTGGGTTGCATAAGAATCCCTCCTGTCTGTTAAGTTTAATTATAAGTAAAATTCTTTGAAAATACAAGAACTCCCTTAAATATACAAATTATTTTTGGTTTACTTTGACATCATTATGAAAAAAAAGTATAATAAAATCAATTATGGAGGTGTTTAAAATGAAAAAAATTTTAGACTCGAGATTCGGTGTAGCAGGGATTGCTTCTTTAGTCTTATTTATTAATTTTATTTTTATGCTGATTTTGTTTTCTTTAAAATTAGAGGGTGATTCTATGGGGTCTATATGGTCTTATGCCTCTTTACTTAAAGGGAAATCTTATATTTGTTATTTTTGTGTGGCATTTATAATTATGCTAGGAATTGGAGTCCTTATTTATTTAATTTTTGGTGCTTTATCAGTTTTATTAAAAAAGAAATGGATGTTTATTTTTCCCATTTCCTATCAGCTAATTCTCAGTGTTACTATTCTTTTTTTCCATATCTATTCTAAGGCATTATCAGTAGGAGCTCTTGTTATTTGTATTTTTAGTATTCTGTTGCTTACAATACTCATGCTATTTTTAATCCATTATTTTATTGAAACAGAAGAAGAGGAAGCTTCAATAGAAACTTTATCCGTAGAGAAAATCAAAACTTATAAATTGTTTCTACTTGCTTTTGAAACAGTATCCTTGATTGTGTTATTTACCATTTTCTTTATGCCCCTTTATACTTCTATATTGAATGAAGAGAAAAAAACCTATATTTTAATTCAAGCCTTAACCTCAACCACTTATGAGCTTTATATCTATATAATATTTATGGTATTATTTTTAGCATTTTTATTCTGTTCATTCTTTTATGCCACAACAATTTCCTTTTTCCTTAAATCAGATAGAGAGTTTATAAATAAATCAAGATCTAGTGTATATAGTAATGTAGCCATCACGCTTTTATATTTTATTGTTGGGTACTTTATGTGCTTTTATAACAATATGAATAAAATTCCAGCAACTACAATCAGCTATATTCCATTTTTGATATCTCTAGTTCCTTTACTTGGATTTTCTATAATTCAGGGAAAACTAGGCAGTCTATGGAAGGATGAGAGTAATCATAAGGAAAAGAAGTTTAAGATTGAACCCTTGATATTTATTCTTATACTGACCATAATTACCTTTTTATCTCTATTCTTTAATATTATTGAGGTTAAAATCAACGCAACAATTTTTATAAAGGAAATTCAACTAAGTGGATATAAGCTTCTTACAACCTATAAAACATTAGAAGGTGGTTATCAGAAATTATCTTTTGTTTTATTTTCCTTTTTGCTGGCATCAGCTATGCTACTCATTTTATCTATCATAAGCTATTTTGCGAAATACAAGGATTATTATAAGGTGATTAAAACTACGGCATTTGCAAATGTACTATTTATGTTTTTAATAGGAATCTTTGGCATTTATTTTGAAATTGCCCAAAAGATCAATGAGGAAAATATTAAAAGCTTAATAACTGCCTTTAATATTTCTTTGCCTGAGGAATATACCTATACAGTATCCAGTCAAAGCTTATATATTTTCTTTATCAGCTTTGCTGTATTAATTGTTATGCTTATTAGAGGACAGCTTAATTTAAGAACAGAAGATCCAGTTCTTAAGCTTATGACTTCAGATGACAAGAAGAAATCTGAGGGTGTTTCACAGGCTCCACTAGGAAATCAGATAGCTTCTTACATTGAATTTGATGCTTGTCCAGCCTTTACGGAGCTAGATTCAAAAATTGAATTTTTTGAAGAAGAGCTTAAGAGAAGACGGGAACAGCTATTTGAAAATTTGACACTTCCAAATTTGGTACGCTTTATCGTAGATTATGCTAGAGAATCTAGGTTACATTTATTTTACTCCTCAGAGGATATTGCGACGTTTATTGCAGGACTTGGAGCCTCTCGACTAACGATTTTACAAGGAATGAGTGGTACAGGAAAAACAAGTCTTCCTAAAATTTTTACAGAAGCCATTTTAGGTAATTGTGAAATAGTAGAGGTTGAGTCCTCATGGAGAGATAAAAATGAGCTTTTAGGATACTATAATGAATTTAGCAAGTGCTTTACTCCTAAGAAATTTACGCAGTGCCTATATAAGGCTCGATTGAATCCAACCATTCCTACCTTTATCGTTTTAGACGAAATGAATTTAAGTAGAATTGAATACTATTTTTCCGACTTTTTATCTTTGATGGAAAATGAAGAGGACAAGCGTCAGATTAAGCTTTTAAATGTTAAGCTACATCGTACGATTGATGGCAAAGATTATGAATATTATGGCTTGACAGAGGGACATACCCTCCAGATTCCTACCAATGTTTGGTTTATTGGAACCGCAAATCGAGATGAAAGTACATTTGAGATCAGTGATAAGGTTTATGACCGTGCTCAAACGATGAATTTCAATAAGCGTGCTCAAAAAACAAATTCCTTTAGTGAGCCTTTGTCTCAGAGGTTTATTCCTTATGAGCAGCTGGCTAAGCTATTTGATGATGTGAAAAAGGGGTATCAGTTTGATGCCGAAAGCAATACATTAATTCGTAGTGTAGAGGAATTATTGATTCCTTATAATATTTCCTTTGGTAATCGTATTTTAAGACAAATGGAAGATTTTATCAAAATTTATTGTGCTTGTTTTGGAAATAAAAAGGCAGTCCTAAAGGATGCGATTGAAAGAATTTTATTTAGTAAGGTTGTCAGCAAGCTAGAATTTAAGATTGTTGAAAATAAGGAGGCTCTTGCCATAGAATTTGATAAGCTTGGATTAGGCCTATGTAGTGCCTTTGTTCGTAAGCTAAATGAGGATTAATTGTATGGAGTTTACCATAGAAGAACAGGCAGAGCTTAGAAGGCTAAGGGAAAGATATAAGAATCTTGAGACTTTTATGCAAAAATATAAAAAGCTCTCCTATATTCAATTAGATTATTCCTTTGTTCATGATATATCCTTGTTTACTGTAAATCCTGAATTAAACTTTGAAGAGCTGGAAAATAATATACAGGCTATTCTTAAGGTACTACCAGCAATAAAGCAGATTTTTGCAAAGCCCTTTATTCATTTAAAGGATGAAAATGTAGTTCTTCCTACGGAGGCTGTACGTGTTATAAATAATAAAACAATCCAGCATATTTCTTCTCATAGTGAATTATGGACCGACCTAAAGGAGAATGAAATAGAACCAGCAAAGCTTTTGACACGAGTTTATGAGGATGATTATGGTATTTATGAGAATTTGGTTTTCTGTCAGACAATAGATGATATTTTAGCCTACGCAAGAAGTAATTTAAGAATGCTTAAGGAATTGATTTATACAAATCAAACGATTCAAATCAATTTGTTAGAGCGTGTGAATCATTTGAATTATTTTTTGGCTTTGGGAAAGCTCCATACAGGGTATAGTAGAAATTTTGATACCTATTATGGAAAATCTATGCAAAGTCTGAACAAGCTTCAATTTATTATGAATAGCATAGTTCCTCGTTTAAAGCGTCCAGTATATAAGAAAAATAAGCATCGACCTAAAATCAGTCGAATACATAAAACAAATATATTGGCTATGCATAGAGATTACCATCAAATTTATAAGCTAGCTAAATATTTTTCTACAAAGCATATTTCTGTTTGTGATGACTTTACAACAAACGATTACAAGGAGCTTCAGAAGAACTATTTCTATTTTTGTCAGCTATTATGTATATTTGCTATTGGACATTTCAATTTTGTCTGTGATGAGGAAGAGGTTATTTCTTTTTCCAGATTTGAAATGAATTTTGTATTTAAGGAATGGAAATTAAAACTGAAAACATTGAAAAATAAAGCAAATCCTGAGATTATCATTACGATTCAAAAGGATAAGGACTACAAAATTCGATTAATACCAACACTAAACAAAGAACTTCAAGTGGATCTTGAAAATGCTGATGAATGTCATATTTGCTTTCCTTATGAAGAGATGAAGGAAGGAGTTATGATTGGGATTGATAGCATAGAATCCTTTAGAAGAATAGAGCAAATTGTTTTAAGAGCTATGGTTTATACTGATGAAAAGAAGGAAGAATGTCCATTCTGCAGTCATAAGCTAACGCTAGTAAATGATCCCGTATTATCAGATTACGAGCTTTATGAATGTACTTCTTGTCGTACAGAAATTGGAATTGCGAATTGTCCAACAACAAAAAGAACATATCAATTTACGCGTATAGCTCAGTTAGCAAAATCACAATTTATTGGAGAAGAATGGTTATTAAAACGAAAATATGAAGCTCAAATGTATTTTAGGAATATTACACCAATCACAACAGATTTAGAGATTGTTTGCCCATGCTGTAATCAAATTCACAAATGATATATTTTGACTTTATATAAAAAACAGGTATAATTAAAACAAGAAATGAGATGAATGGAATGTTTGATTTTTTTAGAAGAAAGCCAAAGGAGCAATTGGATTGTTTAGGAGTATATGAAATTAAACCATATCACTATTTTGAATCCAATATGACCTATGCTAAGGATGCTTTAGTATATAATCAAGATGGAATAAAGGTATATACTCGTCTATATAAAAGCACGTTGTTTATTTTTACTTTTGTTGAAAATGAAATGAATTACCAAAAAAGGAATTTTACTTATGAGGCACTGAAAGAAAAAATAGATGCGGTAATAATAGATCCTCATACAGCATTAATTCAATTGGTTGTATTTAAAAATAATAATTCTGATACAATAAGGATTGCCTCAGAGGTACCATTTAATTCAAAGAAGGAATTTAATCAGAGCTTTGTTTATGATGCAGAAAAAATACGTTTAAAATTCTATCGCCCTGTTCCAGATTTTTATCAGCTTTATAATCATTATGCTGAAGCATTAATCTTTGATTTGGGTGTGATTGATTTAGAAAAGAGGTAGGCAATGAGAAATATAAAAGCTAGATATTTATGGATTAGTGTAGCAATTAGCTTTTTAATTGCTGTTGGATTGATTATTGGAGTAACCTTCACAAGCGGTGTCTGGACAAACGTTGTTATCGTTCTTATAGCCATTGTCTTCATCTATATGACCTTAGCAATTCAGTTTGCCTCTATGAAAACATTTCGTTATAAGCCAAAGCCTAAAAAATATCCTACCATTACGTATGTTTATTCCACAGAGGATATGGATATTCTGTTAAAGAAGAATGGATATAAGCCAAGAGTTACACCATATGGAATAAGCTATCTAAAGGTTAAGGACACAAACGCTTATAAGGTTGTCTTGGTAAGAGATTTTGAAAAATATTTTAATCAGGAGGAACAAGAGAACTCTTCATCTCCAAATAGATCTTTAGAAAAATGTAAGAAATTTATGGGGATAGAAATTTTTTATGACTTTGATGAGGATACCTTAAGAAAACTCCCTGATTTTAATTTACAGGGAACTAACGTATATTATAGTGGAATGTATATAGAAGATGGAAAGTTAATCTGTCCAAATTATATAGAGCCTTCTGAGGATTTTAAGGATTTATATCAGCAGATTAAAAAAGATTTGAATTTAGAAGAGGATATCCAAAGAGAACAGGAATAAAAAAGTAGGTATCTACTAAGGTGTAATTCTTTTTTATAATGTCTATGCTATTTGAAATATTCATTGGATGGATAGTTTTTTGTTATACATCAGGAGAATATGTGAAAAATAAAATTGTTATGTGAATTTAGCTCAGCTATAAAGCTGGGCTTTTTTGACACATTTTTTAAAATAAACACATATAGTATATTAGGCTTATTTCCTAGAACAGAGGGAAATAGATAATGGATTGGGAGAGAAATATATGTGTGGAATTGTTGGACATATAGGAAAGTATAATGCTTTGATGGCAACGTTAGATGGGCTAGAGAATTTAGAATACAGAGGGTATGATTCAGCAGGTATTGCTTATCAAAAAAATGATAAAATTGTGATTTGTAAGGAAAAAGGAAGGGTACAGGATTTAAAAAGGCTTATCTTAGAGGATGATTCTAGGTTGGTTATTGGACATACACGATGGGCTACTCATGGTGAACCAAACCAAATGAATGCTCATCCGCATCAGTCTATGCATCAGCGTTTTATTCTTGTTCATAATGGAATCATTGAAAATTATCAAAAACTAAAAATAGAATATTTATCTGATTATCGCTTTCAGAGTGCTACTGATACAGAAATCGTGGTCAATTTAATTGAATACTTTTCAAATAATCTAGGCGTAGAAGAAGCTATTCGTAAGACAATGAGTGTTATTGAGGGGTCTTATGCTTGTTTAATTCTTGATATAGAACATCCAGATTTCATATATTTTATGAAGGATAAAAGTCCGCTACTGATTGGTGTTGGGCAAGCAGGGGTATGCTTTTCCTCAGATATTAGTGGATTAATTGGATATGCAGAGGAATTTATGGTAGTAGAAGATAAAATATTTGGAATTGCTTCAAAGGATGATATTTTTCTATTTGATATCATTGGAATTTCTCAAAATAAAAAGTTTCAGAAGCTGTCTGTAAAAAAAGAGGATGTAGATAAAAAAACCTTTGAGCATTATATGCTAAAAGAAATTTATGAACAGCCAATGATGGTACGGACTTTAATTGGACAATATTTTTTAAAGGATGAGGTTAATATCTCTCCTAGACTTCTTCATCATATTAGACAAAGTGATAAGATTAACTTTGTAGCTTGTGGGTCCTCTATGTATGCTTCAAACTTTGCAAAGTATTATTTTGAAAAGCTATGTGGTATACCTAGTGAGGTTTTCTGTGCATCAGAACTGGTTTATTCTACACCTTTAATTTCCAAACGACCTTTCTTTATTTTCCTTTCTCAAAGTGGAGAAACTGCTGATTTGATTGCGGTAATGAAAAAAATTAAGAAGCAGGGATATCCAATTTTAACAATAACCAATTCTTCAGAATCTACTATGGTTCGATTATCTGACTATGCTTTAAATATTTATGCAGGTAAAGAAATTGCGGTTGCTTCAACGAAGGCTTATACAGGTATGCTGGTTACTACGGCGATATTGGCTAGAGGAGTTGGAGGGACAAAAACGAATTTGAAAAATAATTTAAAGGCAGTGAGCCTAGCAATAGAGAAAATACTTCAGAATAAAGAAATTTGTATGTGTATTGCAAGAGATATTGTAGATGCGAAGGATCTGTTTTATATTGGAAGAGGACTGGATTATTGGACCTCTTTAGAGGCAGCTTTAAAGCTTAAGGAAATTGCATATATCCATACAGAGGCATTTTCTTCAGGAGAACTGAAGCATGGACCAATTGCATTAATTACAAAAAAAACTCCTGTAATTGCTATCATTACTCAGGAGGGAACGAACCGGATTACGAGAAGTAATTTAGAGGAAACCGCGGCTAGAGGAGCTAAAACCTATGTGATTTCCTCTAAGGGACTATCAACACCTGAGGATAATATAATTCTTCCAAATGTTGCTCACTATTTATCTCCCGTAGTGAGTGCCGTTGTCATTCAGCTTATAGCCTATTATACCGCAGTATTAAAAAATACAGATGTGGATAAGCCAAAAAATCTAGCAAAAAGTGTAACGGTTGAATAAAAAAGTTCTAAATGAATTTATCAGTTGATACAATATATTAGTAATAGGATTCCCTATTCAATGGAAGTTGAATGAGGGCTTTTTTTCTTAAGGAGGATATATGCAGACACAGATGGAAGAATTATTAAAAAAATATGATAGTCATTTAGAGAAGGGACTGAATGCTTCTACAATTGATAGGAATCGAAAGTCCTATGGAGAAAATAGGATAAAAGAAAAAAAGAAAACGAATATTTTTGTTAAATTTTTAAAAAGCTTTAAGGATAGCTTAATCCTTATTTTAATGGCAGCTGCTATTATATCAGTTATTTTAGATCCAAGTGATTATGTAGATAGTATTATCATTTTAGTTGTAGTTTTTTTTAATTCTATTTTAGGTGTAATTCAGGAAACGAAGGCAGAACGGAGCTTAGAAGCCTTAAAGAAAATGTCTTCACCTACAAGTAAAGTTATCCGAAATGGACATTCTATGGTAGTCCCCTCTAGTGAATTGGTTGTTGGAGATATTCTTCTTTTAGAAGCAGGAGATCATATTTCTGCGGATGCACGTATTTTAGAATGCTATAATTTAGCCGTTGATGAATCCGCCTTAACTGGAGAATCTCTTCCAGTGCATAAAACTGCTGAGGATATTAAGGAAGAAACTTCAATTGCAGATCAAAAAAATATGTTATTTTCCTCTACCTTTATTACAAGTGGCAAGGCAAAAGCGCTCATTCTTCGTGTAGGAATGAATACAGAGATGGGAAAAATTGCTGGCATGCTAAATGAGCAGGTAGATGGGACAACTCCATTACAGCATAAGCTTTCTGCGGTAGGAAAAGTTATAGGAATAATGGCGCTTATCATCTGTGCAGCAGTGTTTATCTTAGAAATGATTGCAGAATGGAAGCAAGGAGCAGCTCTTTCTTTAGTTTGGGTGGATTGTTTTAAAACAGCAATTGCTTTAGCCGTAGCTGCTATTCCAGAAGGCCTGGCGACCGTTGTTACAATTGTACTAGCCATAGGTGTAGGAAAGCTAAGCAAAAGAAATGCCATTGTTAAACGGTTGCCAGCGGTTGAAACCTTAGGATCTTGCAGTGTTATTTGTTCAGATAAAACGGGGACATTAACTCAAAATAAAATGGTTGTTCAAAAGTTTTATCATAAAAGTATTAAGCCTATTTCCAATATTACTTTACAGGAAAAAGAAATTTTATCCTATTTTGCAATCTGCTGTGATGCTACAATAGACCAAAATGAACGAATTGGGGATCCCACAGAATTAGCTTTACTTGAGGCAAATTTACAATATGGTAAAAATATTGATGATAAGAAAAAAATAGATATTTTTCCTTTTGATAGTGAACGAAAAATGATGACAGTGGTTATTGAGGAAAATCATCAATATCTTGCCATTACAAAAGGCTCTATTGATTCTATCCTTGCGCATTCTATACTTTCCAAAAAGGAAAAGGAAGAGATTGTGCAAGCAAATCAGACTATGGCTAGTCAGGCCTTGCGTGTTTTAGGCGTAGCGATTCAAGAGTTTTCTTCTAGACCAACAGAAAAGCAGATAGAACAGCAAATGAAGTTTTTAGGCTTGGTTGGTATGATGGATCCTGCCCGTCCAGAAGTAAAGGAGGCCATAGAGGTTGCAAAAGAGGCTGGAATCCGTACAGTTATGGTAACAGGAGATCATATTTTAACAGCTACGGCAATTGCTAGTGAATTGGGGATTTTAGATTCTAGTCATAAGGCACTTGCTGCCAATGATTTAGAAAAAATGAGTGATGAAGAACTAAATGCTTCTATTGAAGCATATAGTGTTTTTGCTAGAGTAGCCCCAAAGGATAAGGTTCGGATTGTGGAAGCATGGCAGAAAAAGGGCGCTATAGTAGCTATGACAGGAGATGGAGTTAATGATGCTCCAGCTTTAAAAAAGGCAGATATTGGCTGTGCTATGGGGATTACTGGCACAGATGTATCTAAGGAAGCTGCAGATATGATTTTAGTTGACGACAATTTCAAGACGATTGTTTCTGCTGTCAAGCAGGGTAGAGGAATCTACGATAATATCAAAAAATGTGTTAAGTATTTGTTATCCTCAAATATTGGAGAGGTTATTACAATTTTTATGGCTTCCTTATTATCTGCATTTACAAATGTTTCTATGGGAGTTCCTCTGTTGCCTATCCATCTTCTTTGGATTAATCTGATTACAGATTCTTTGCCCGCCTTTGGTATTGGTATGGAGGAAGTAGAGGATTCCATAATGGAGGAAGCTCCAAGACCAAAAAAGGAAAGCTTTTTTGCACATCATATGACGTTACAAATTATAATAGAAGGATGTATCATTGGAGTTTGTGCGATAATTGCTTATTCCATTGGACATTTTTTAGAGTCTTCCCATACCTTAGGTCAAACAATGGCATTTTTCACCTTGTCTACCTCCCAGCTTTTACATGCCTTTAATGTGAAATCTAAGCATTCAATTTTTTCTTTAAAAAGCTATAAAAATCATTTTTTAAATTTTGCAATTCTTGTTGGATTTATTCTTCAACTTTTGGTTATATATTGTCCTGGAATAAATACTTTATTTCAATTTGTTCCTTTAAGCTTTACAAATTTAGTAATTTGTTTAGGACTATCTTTGCTGATTTGTGTTTATGCTGAGCTCTTTAAAAAAGAAGAGAACTAAGATTTGTGGAATATGACGCCAATAAAAATAACAAACAAAAGCACCTAAAAGAAAAAGAAATTGTTGTGTTCAATCGTAAAGCAATACAACCATATTATAATGTAAAAGTTGGAGTGGAATAAGTCTATTCCAACTTTTACTTTTTAGTGAGTTTATAGGGTTGGATAACATTATGAAGTTCAGAAAAAGGTGCATTAGAATGCAGGATGGATGCAAAAACAATTTATAATGTATTTGAACAAAAAAACATAAGTATTCTCCACAATCTCTTGATTTCTGACTGAAAAATGCCTTATAATATGTTAAGAATATACGCCTATTACATGATTCGGCGTACACTTTTGCAAGTAGAAATGTGCGCAGAAGGGTAAACGGCGATAGTATAATTACAGGGGGTTCTTATGAGAAGAAAATTTATATTGACTATGATGACAATTTTATGTGTATCTGCTGGTGCGTTTTGTTTTACTGCATGTGATGGACATAGTCACAATTATATTGAAAGCAAAGTGGATCCTACTTGTACTAAGGATGGCTATACTTTACATCTTTGTGATTGTGGTGAAAGCTATATGGATAGCTATATTGAAGCAACAGGTCATAGCTTTGTGGCAGAAACTGCAACAGAGGCATATTGTAAAGTTCTAGCAACCTGTACGAAAAAGGGAGTCTACTTTAAGTCCTGCACGGAGTGTGGTGAAAAGGGGGAAGAAACCTTTGAGTATGGTGAGCCATTGGGACATAAATATGTGGAAGAAGCAAGTGAGAAATACTTGAAAAGTCCTGCGACATGTACTCAGGACGCGATTTACTATAAATCCTGCGTTTTATGTGGTGAGAAAGGGGAAGAAACCTTTAATGGTGGCATATATGAAAATGGCGCGGCAACAGGGCATACCTTTACTGCACAGACCGCTACTGAAGAATATTTGAAAAGTCCTGCAACCTGCGCGGTAAAGGCTGTCTATTACAAATCCTGCTTGTCATGTGGAAAAAAAGGAAATGAAACCTTTGAGTATGGTGAGGTGAACGGGCATAATTATGTGGATGGAGTATGCGATACGTGTGGAGGACTTAAACCTACTGAAGGACTTGAATATTCTCTTTCAAAGAACAAAGACTATTATATAATCACAGGTATAGGCTCTGCAAATTCTGCCAATTTAGTTATTCCTTCTGACTACAATGGGATGCCTGTAAAAGAAATTGGGGAAGTAGCGTTTGACAAATGTGAAGCTATAACAAGTCTTTTCATTAATAAAGGTGTGGAAAAAATTGGTAATTTTGCTTTCTGGAACTGTAAAAATCTTTCAGATATAACTTTACCAGACAGCATAACTTCTTTATGGTACGCTTCATTCTCTGGCACACAATATTACAAAGACAGAAGCAACTGGGAAAATGATGTTCTCTATGTAGGAGATTGTTTGATTGTGGCAGATTCGAGTTTGAGTGGGAACCATAAGGTAAAGGAGGGTACACGCGTAATTGCGAATGGCGCATTCATGGGAAATGGAATCACTGGCATTGATATTCCTGAAGGAGTAACCCATATTGGTGACGAGGCGTTTTCAAGATGCGCAAAGCTTATTGAGGCAGATTTACCTGCAAGCCTTGTGAGTTTAGGTGATAGTGCATTCAGCTATTGTGAAACCCTTATAACTATGGTTTACTATGGTAATGAAGAGCAATGGGAAAATGTCAAGAAAGGCTGGTGGTGGGATTATGAAACCGCTAAGTATGTCTTGATGTTTAAGGAACGATAATTTTTAAGAACAAGGTGTATCTAACTAAATTATTGTATGGAAGCAATCTCATAATAATAGCTAAAGGAAGTCTAAAATTAACGGACTTCCTTTTTATGTGTCAAAGATTAGGGTTTGCTGGTCATTTTGTTTTTAATAAAAAATATGTATTTTTTGTTAGAATTTGGTAGTTTATTTTTAGTTTGCATTGTGTTATAATTAGCGGTAGCAGTTTTAGTATGAAGGTGATAGAATGAAAAAGAATCCATTTTTATGGATAACCATTATATTTTTTGTTTTCAACATATTAAATACTTATTTTTTAACCGTGTCAGGATTGAATCAATATATCATTCCTTTTAATCGGACCTTTTTATCTGAGCTTTGCTCACTATTAGGGAATTTTTCAATTTTGGCTATTCTTTATTTGGTAGGTGTCCTCATTTTTAAGAAGCCAAAACGGATAAGTATTTATCTAACCTGTTTAACCTTTGTTTTAAATGTGGCAATTATAGCCTTACAATATTATATGAAAAGCTATAAGCTTGCTTTTTCGATTTTTAATTTTTCGTTAATGAAAAGTCCTACTGGAGGCTTTGGGGGTAATGTATTTTTAGACTGGCTATATGAATTATTTATATATTATCGTATTTTAACCTTAGCACCATTTATTATTTTGCTGATTTTCTGCATAGTTTTTAGAAAAAGATTTGAGGATTTTAAAATAAAGATTTCCTTTCAAAAGGTATTTTGTAGCTTTGCATTACTAGTCGGCTGTTGTTTAGGTACTTATTCCTATTACCAATATTCTTTAAAGAAGAACTGGGGATTTTCTACTGATTATGCGCAATATGGTTGTCAGTATGCAGGAGCCTATAATTATTATATTTCAGAATTTATTTTTAGAGTAGATAACAGGGAAATAGATCCAGATGCCAATGTGCAAAAGGAGCTTTCAGAGCTGGAGAAGTTTAATAAAAATAAAAGTAGCTATATTAATGCGGTTGATAAACAGGAATATTCAAATAAGGATAAGCAAACAGGAATCTTAAAGGGAAAAAACCTTTTTGTGATTCAAATGGAATCTACTATGTCCTTTTGCTATGAAGCTGAGTTTAACGGAATAGAGATTACTCCAAATTTTAATCAGCTGTTTAAGGATCCAAATTGTTATTATTTCAATAATGTTTATACAACGGTTGGAATTGGAAATACTTCTGATGCAGAATTTTCATTTTTTACAGGGCTTTATCCAACAGGGGATATGACAATTGCGTGGGAATTTGATACGTATGATTTTCAAATGACTACCTTAGGAGATCATTTTAAGGATTACTTATCCTATTCCTATAATCCAACAAATGAAAGCTTCTATAATCATAATAATCTTCATGAGCAGTTGTATAAGATTACTGATTTTAGAGGTCTGGAATCCTTTGAGGCAATCTATCCTAAAGAAGAGTATAAGGAAAAGTATCTAAATTACTGGATTAGTGACGCATCTATTTTGAGATGGGCAGCAAAAACGGCAAAGGAAGCAGCAGGAAAGGGAAAAAATGCTTTGTCCTTTGTTGAAACAATTACCCCACATAATCCATTTTATGACCTTTCAGAGGATTTGCCTAATTTTGAAAATTATGAATATGGTATTGGACCAACCTATTATCAGCTTACAAATTATATCAATCAAGTGAAATATAATGATCAGCTACTTTATGACTTTTTAATGGAGGCTACAAATAAAGAAAGTCCTTACTATCTAGAAAATACAGTATTCTTATTATATGGTGATCATGGAAATGCATTATATAGAGGAGCCTATGAATCTCTATACAATCGTGAATTAAGTGATTTGGAATATCGAAAATTACTTTTAAATATTCCAGTGATTTTATATGATCCTTCTGGAGAAATCAGTGCATCTTTAGTCGATAGTCCAGTTGAAAAAATTCTTTCTCAAACAAAGTCAAACACAGATATGTATCGTACGATATTGAATTTATTTGGAGTTGAATCCCAAGCCCCTTATTATGGAGTAAATATGCTTAGTGGGGAGCCTTCCTATTCTTATGATCCTAAGAACTTAGATATCATTACAGATGATTTTATGTATTGTAAGAAAAATGATCAGTTTGAAGTGAAGGATAATAAAGCTCTAAATGAAGAATTAATTAAGCATATATTAGAGTATCGTAAAAAGCAGGATTCCTATATTAACACACTGGTATATACAGCAAAGAAGAAAAAATAATTAGATTTATCATAAGCAGGATTTTTATAAAGTCCTGTTTTTCTTTTCTTTTGTTTCTAAATAAGGTATAATATAAATAGAATCGCACTTTAGGAGGGCATCTATGTTTGAAAAGCTAGCTAGAACAAAGGTCTTTAGAGATCCGATTTATGGATATATAGAAGTAAAATACCAAATTATTTTACGCTTAATTGATTCAAAAGAGGTTCAACGATTAAGAAGAATTCGCCAGCTAAGTGGTGTATCTATGGTATTTCATACAGCGGAGCATTCTAGATTCACCCATGCCTTAGGGGCATATCATGTGGCTAATTTAGTATTGCATCATGTTGAGGGAATTGATTGCTTAAGCGAATATGAGCGTATTGTATTTTTGTGCTCAGCACTTTTACATGATATTGGACATGGTCCATATTCTCATGCCTTTGAGGCCGTGTTAGAAACTTCACATGAAGAAATGACAGAGAAGATTATTTTATGTAAGGAAACTGATGTATATCAGATTTTAAATGAAATTCCTGGTTTGCCAGAGGATGTAGCAGGAGTGATTGGACATCATGGTAAATTTCCTTTGATTGAATCCTTGGTTTCTTCTCAATTAGATGTGGATCGTATGGACTATTTGACAAGAGATGCTTATTTCACAGGAGCAACCTATGGAACAATTGATATGCACCGACTGCTTAGAAGTATGAAGATTGTTGACCATAAGGTATTATGCAGAGCCTCAGGGGTTCATACGCTAGAGTCCTACTTAATGAGCAGATATCATATGTATTTCCAGGTGTATTATCATCCTGTGTCTAGAGCCTATGAGCTTTTACTAGAAAGTATTTATGAAAGAATTCGGGATTTAACTGAACAAAGGATAAGTATTGATGCTAATATTGAATCCTTTTTAAATGTAATTAAAAATAATAATGATGTGTTATCTTATATTGAATTAGATGATGCCTATGTAAATGGCTTTATTAAGCAATTAATGAAATCCTCAGATTCCATATTGAGATTTTTAGCTAATGCATTTAATCATCGTAAGCTTTTTAAATATCTAGATTTAGCAAATCATCCAGATCCAAAGCTTATAGAAGATATCAAGAAAAAATCAGTAGAAAATCCAAATGGCAAATATTTTTATTTTGAAAACTCTGTATCAGCAGTAGCTTATTTACAGACGAAAAATAATCAGAAAAATGAGGATTTGCTTGCGATAAAGGTGATTCTTCCAAATCAAGAAATTAAAAATTTAGATGAGTATTCTCCAATTGTTCATAGCTTGGTTTCATCTAGCTATAAGCGAGTAGAGCGAATCTATTATTTTGAGGATATCTATGCCTAGTGTTATAGTTGTGGAGGGACTACATGATTCTATGAGGATACATAGCATATATCCAGAGGCAAATATCGTCATTACAAATGGACGTGAGATTAGTGATGAAACCTTAACCTTTATTAAAAGCTTAAGTGAAACCAATGAAATTATAATATTTACAGATCCAGATACACCAGGAGAGCAAATTAGAACCATTGTTGCCAATGCTGTTCCTAAGGCTAAGCATGCTTTTTTAAGAAAGAAGGATGCGATTAGCAAAAACAGAAAAAAGGTTGGGATTGAACATGCCTCTAAGGAATGCATCATTGAATCCTTAAAGCATATTTATTCAAATGATGTTTTAGCAGATACAATTAATGTAGAGGATATGTATTCCTTTGGATTAACAGGAATGCCAAATAGTGGAAGACTTAGAGAATTTATTTCCCTTGAACTAAATATAGGGAAGCCTAACGCAAAGACGTTTTTAAAACGTTTGAATATGCTGCAAATTACGAAAGAGGATTTAAAGGAATTATGTCGAAAATTGGAAGTGTAGGCTTTGTTGAGCAAAGTATTAGAGCCAATCAATTTAAAATTAAAAAAAAGTTTGGACAAAACTTTTTAACTGATACAACAATCCTAAATCATATTGTTGATGCAGCAGAGATTACAAAAGGAGATGCAGTTATAGAGATTGGTCCAGGGCTTGGAGCTTTAACAGAGCTTTTGTGTGAACAAGCAGGCTTTGTTTTAGCCTATGAAATTGATCAGGAGCTATTGCCGATTTTACAAAAGAATCTGCAAAGCTATAAAAACTATCAAATTGTTGGTAAGGATATTTTAAAGGCTGATATTATGTTAGATATTGATACCTATTTAAAGGAATATGAAAATATCTATGTAGTGGCAAATTTACCCTATTATATTACAACGCCCATTCTTACAGGCTTATTGTCAAAAAGCCTGCCTATAAGGCGATATGTAATGATGATGCAGCTTGAGGTGGCAAATCGTATCTGTGGCAAAAAAGCAACAAAGGATTATAATGCCTTAAGTGTCTGGGTAGAATATAAGGCGAGGGCCACCAAGGTAATGAGGGTTCCAAGAACAGTATTTATTCCTTCTCCTAATGTTGATAGTGCAGTTGTACGCTTTGATGTTTACCAGTCCCTTCCTATTCAAGCTGAAAACGAAGAGATATTTTATAGTTTGATTCGGAATTGCTTTGCTCAAAGAAGAAAGACCTTAAGTAATAATCTATGTTCCTTTTATGATAGGAAACTTGTTTATCAAATGCTAGAGGACTTGGAAATTAACCCTACGATTCGTGCAGAAATGCTAGGACTTAAAGAATTTGTTTCTATGAGCAATTATTTAACACAAAACCAGAAATAAAAACATAACCTAAATTAGGTGATGTGTAATGCAGAAGGGCGATATTGTAAGTCGTTTATCTCATAATCAGGATATTATTTTTGTTATTGTTGATATAAAAGGAGAAATTGCTTATTTGCGTGGGTTATATGTTAGACTGATGGCAGATAGTGAATTAACTGATTTGGTACCTGTTGATCCAGCTCATTTGAGCCGATATACAGAAAGTAAACTGGAATATGAAAAAAATATTATTGCCTCTTATAAAAAAAAGATAGGTCATATTACAGGAAAAATTTTACATTTGGATAGTGATCCTTTTTACTTGACCAAATGCTTAAATTTGTACAAAGCATTGGGGATATATGCTTATGGAGTTGAGGTTAATGAACAGCAAATGGCGGATCAAATTTTAGGGTATATTCAAAAAATACGTCCAAATATTATTGTATTTACTGGTCATGATTCTTATAATAAAAGAGGATTAGATGATTTAAGGAATTACAAGAATACAACTAATTTTATAAGAGCAATTATTCAGGTAAGAAGTCAGTATGATTTGGATGATATCTGTATTTTTGCAGGAGCTTGTGGAAGCAATGCAGAAAGCTTGATTGCAGCAGGAGCTAATTTTGCCTCCTCCTTTGATCGGAAAAATATAGAGGCCTTTGATCCAGCAATCGTAGCCATAATGGTTGCAATAACACCATTTAATCAAATTGTTGATGTTGAGAATATTTATAATTTTTCAAAGATGCAAAGAGGTAGCATTGGTGGGATAGAATCCTATGGGAAGATGAGATTACTAGTAAGATAGAAAGGAAGTGCGGAAATGATTTACGAAAAAGCATATGCCAAGCTAAATTTAGCATTGGAGGTTGGAAAGGAACAGGATGGATATCATCAGGTACAGAATTTAATGATTCCTATTGATTTATATGATGGACTTTTCTTTCAAAAAGCAGAAGCAGATACCTTAGAATGTGATATAGACATTAAAGATAATATTTGTCTAAAGGCAGTAAAGCTTTTTAAAGAGAAATTTCATATAGCAGAAGGTGTCAGCATTACTTTAAATAAGCAAATCCCAGTTATGGCTGGATTAGCTGGTGGAAGTAGTGATGCAGCAGCAACCTTAAGAGGATTAAATCGTTTATTTGAGGTCAATGCTTCCTATGAGGAACTATATGAACTAGCTTGTCAGTTAGGATCAGACGTACCATTCTTTTTAAGAATACAGACAGCAATGTGTACTGGACGGGGAGAAATAATTACTCCTATGGAGCTAGATTTTAAAAACATTTCTTTTTTGATTGTTAAGCCATCTTTTGGATTATCCACAAAGGAGGTTTATCAGAATTATCAATTTGATGGTTCTTCTAAGCAGGCAATGATACAAAGGCTTTTAGAAGCTATAAGGTCTAAGGATTTTGATGAAATTGATTCTTGTATTTTTAATGATCTGGAGTCTGTTTCTCTAAAGCTGAGTCCTGAGCTTGAGGAGCTATATAAAAAAATTGAAGCATTAAGCTATATTCCTCATATCAGTGGAAGTGGGCCAAGCATATTTATTTTAAATGCAAAATCTGTTGATGTTGAGAATATAAAAGCAATTGATGATACGATTGAGGTATATCTTTGCCATTCGATTGGACTTTAAATTGGAGTTATTAAGGATAAAAAAACGAGAGGTATTATATGGAGTATTTTGAAGTAAAAGAACAAAAAACGAAAGAAAAAATTGAAGAGGAGAAATATCAGGAGCTTTATCAAAAGCAAGCAAAAGTATCACGCATTATCCTTTTGGCTTGTTTTGGAGGGATTGGTCTAGTTTTTCTTATATTAGGATTATCCTTTTTGCCAGTAGAAGCTTTAGAAGATTCAGAGATTTCTATTACATTCATTGTGATAGGTGCAATCTTTTTGGTTTTAGGGGTGCTTTCATATTTTATCATTCCTTCTAAAGGTAATTATGAAAGATACAAGAGAAACCTAAATCGTTTGGGTGGATTAAATTATTTTTCCATTTCAGTAAGTGTAAAGACATTAGAAGAACAATTTGAGCAATTGAAACAAGAAAATGAGAACTTGAAAAGGAAAATTGAAGATTTAGAAAGAAGAAACAGATAAGGGTGTTAGGCCCTTTTTTTGTTTAAAAAAGTTTCTTAAAAAAGAAACTTTAATTTACCATATTTTCTAAGTCATAAGGTTCAAACATTGAATAAAGCCTTATTGGCAATTCAATATCATAGTAGGTTCCATAGGATTGATAATCCTTTTGATAAATTATTGCTGATTCCTCTAGAATATGGCTAAGCTTTCCCTCCTTATAGGGAATCATAAGCTTTGCTCGTAAAGTAGAGGGACCCACATGAGATAATATATCTTCAAATAATTCCTTTACATTGAGCTGTGTTTTATTTGAAAACTGCAAGGAAGGATATCCTAGGATATGTAGGGAAGAATCAATGGTTTGATCCCATTTATTTAATAAAAATAAAGAAGGTATCTTATCTGCCTTAAGAGAAGCTAAAACCTGCATAACAACCTGTATTTGCTGATTGATGTAGGGGCTTGAGGAATCCACAACATGAATGATATAATCTGCCTGCTGAATTTCTGTTAAGGTTTGATAAAATGAATTTACTAAATGGTGAGGGAGCTTAGAAACAAAGCCCACCGTGTCTACAAGAATAAATTCCTTTTTATCGTAGGTGATTTTTCTGTTATAAGTTGATAAGGTGGCAAATAGTTGATTCTTTTCTAAGACCTGTTTTTCTTCTTGACCAATATATTTTAGTAATGAATTCATAGTAGAGGATTTTCCTGCGTTTGTATAGCCAACTAAAGCAACAATCGGAATTTCATTTCTTTTTCTTTTTTCTACCTGATTTTCCTTCATTGCTTTTAAGCTTTCCAATTCTTTTCTTACGTGATTGATTTCAGCCATAATATGTCTTCGGTCAAGCTCTGTCTGTGTTTCACCAGCACCTCGATTTGATAAGGCTCCTGTTGTACCACCACTACGAGATTCCTTTTCTCGTAGGAAAGAAATTCTTGGTAACAAATAAAGATTTTTGACTAGCTTGATTTCTAAAGCAGACTCTTTGGTTTGGGCACGCTCTTCAAATATTTTTAAAATCAGATAGCTTCGGTCAATACATTCTACCTGAAGAGCTTCACTTACATTTCTCAATTGGGAAGGAGTAAGCTCGTCATTAAAAATGACAATATCAGCATCGTATGCTTTTATTGCAATAATGATTTCAGATAGCTTACCCTTTCCAACATAGGTACGACTATTTGGAGAGGAAAGCTTTTGGGAGATTTGAAACACAGTATTTATTTGAATTGCCTCTGCAAGATTTTTAAGCTCAGCTAAGGAATACTCTACATCATAAATATCGTAAGAAGTAGTAACAGCAACTAAAATAGCATTCATTGTCGATTTCCTCCTATTACCTATATTATAAACTATTTTTTCCAAGATTAGTAGTGTATGTAAAAGAAATTTAACGCATATAATAAAACAATGAGGAGGGGTAACCATGGAAGAAATGAATACAAGAGCAAGACAGGTATTTGATTTGATGAGGAAGTATTCCTTACAAAATAATATAAAAACAATGGGTAGTGAATTTTTAATACTAGCAATGTATGAAACAGAGGACAGCTTATGTCATTTCCTTTTAGAGGAATATGAGGTTTCTAAAGAAGAGCTAGAGGAGAAAACTAAGGATGTATTTATTCTAAGAAAAGATTATGGAGAATTTAATTCCTCTTTAGAGGCAATTCTTCAACAGGCAAAGCTTCTTGCTGGAGATAACGCAATTTCAGAGGAGCACTTGTTTATGGCTGTTTTGATGAATCGAAACACAATCGCTTGTTCTATTCTTGAATCCTTAGATTTAAGCATTGACGAACTGATTGAGGATGTGAAGGATATTTATGATTTTGATCATCAAAATACTAACGAATTATCCTTTGTTAGGAATATTACAAAGGAAGCAAAAAATGGAGAACTAGATACCTTTGTAGATCGAAGTGAATATTTAAAACGATTGGATGTTATATTACACCGAAAATATAAAAATAATCCTCTATTAATTGGAAATGCTGGTGTTGGTAAGACGGCCATTGTGGAGGGATATGCAAAACGCTTGGCTGAAGAAAAATCTGATGTATCAGTTTTAGCCTTGAATTTGACCTCTATGCTTGCAGGAACAAGATATCGTGGAGATTTTGAAGAACGCTTTGATAAGTTTATAAAAGAAATTGCCAGTAAAAAGAATGTAATTATTTTTATAGATGAAATTCATACCATTATTGGAGCGGCAACCACAGATGGAAATTTAGATGTTGCAAATATGCTTAAGCCTTTGCTGGCAAGAAACGGGATTAAGCTTATAGGAGCCACAACACTTGAGGAGTATCACAAAACGATTGAGAAGGATAAGGCTCTTGCCAGAAGATTTCAGACTATTTTTATTAGTGAACCAACCTTAGATGAAACAAAGGATATTCTTTATGGATTACGCCCAGATTATGAAAAATATCATCAGGTAAGAATTGAGGATGATGTTTTAGATTATCTTATTACAGAATCAAATAGAGTAATTCTTCATAAATTTAGACCAGATAAATGCATTGATGTTTTAGATGATATGCTTTCCTTAGCTCATATTTTAAATAAAAAGGAAGTAACCATTGAGGATGTTGATCAGTCCATTCATTCATATTTGGGAAATAAATTAATTACAGATACGTATCAAATCTCTTATAAAGCTTTAGAAAAATATCGGTGGTTATATTTGAATCATCTTCTAGATGATAAGCCCCTGCTTAAACTGAAATATCAGGGAAGTAAGGATGGACTAGAAGCATTGATTTTAGATTGTAAAGAAATCTTTAATATAGGACATGAGGCGGTATTAAGCTTGGATTTGAGTGGGTATAAGGATTCTTTTATGCTGACAAGTTTAATTGGTGCACCACCAGGATATATTGGATATGAGGATGAAGGAATTTTATCTAAGCATATTTTAGCTTATCCTAGCTCTATTCTTGTATTAAAGAATATGAATCAGGCAAGTGGAAATATCAGTTCTTTTCTATTGAATTGTATCCGTAATGGCTTTTTTACGGATCAAAAATCTAGACTGGTTCAATTCAATAATGTCATAGTCATTGTAGAAGGAATGGAAGAAAAAAGAAGCATTGGCTTTCAGGAAAAGCAAATGGAGGAGGATTCCTTATTTGATGAGGTAATTCAAAGTGAGGAAACCTTATGCTCTAATTTAAATCTACAATATGAGAAGGCTTTATCTAGATTAAACTATGAGATTTCCTTTGATTTTGATATTAATTCTTCCAATAAGAAAAAGGTCAATTCGTATCTTTATGAATTTACAAAGAAAAATAAAAATGGTACCTATCAGATTCATAAAGAGGATATTTTAGATAACTGGTTATAGACTTTCTGTATGAGTTTGATATTTAAGTCATTCTCATACAGTTTTTATTTTGGAAAAGTTTTATTTTATTCTAGAAAATTCCTTAAATTATGATAAAATATAGGTGATATGTGAGGTTAAATAAAATGATAAGAATAATTACAGACTCAACTAATGATCTTGATTCTAAAACGATTGAGGAAAAGAATATCGTAGTATTACCCCTTTATGTGAATTTTTCAGATGCTTCCTATAAGGATGGAGTAGATATTACTACACCAGAGCTTTATAAGCTAGTAGAAATGAAGAATGAGCTTCCCAAAACAGCTGCAATTCCTCAGCAGACCTTTATTGAGGTTTTTACCAAATATATTGAGGCTGGAGATGAGGTTATATTTACTGGAATTTCTAAGCAAATGTCTAGAACCTATGAAAATGCTGTCTTAGCAGCTAAGGAGGTTAGTGAGGATAAAATCTTTGTTGTTGATTCAATGAATCTTTCCACTGGAATTGGACTTTTGGTATTGAAGGCCTGCAAATACAGAGATGAAGGAAAAACAGCAAAGGAAATTGCAGAACTTTTGAATCAGGATAATAAACGGGTTTTATCACAATTTTCCATAGAGCGAATGGACTATCTGTATAAGGGCGGACGTTGTTCTGGAATGGCAAAGGTAGTTGGAACCCTTTTAAAGATTAAGCCAATTATTGCTGTTCGGGATGGTAAGATGCACGTTGCTAAAAAGCCTCATGGTAAAATGAAGGTTGCTTTAGATTGTATGATTGAACAGCTGAGAATGGATGTACCTAGATTGGATAATGATATTGTTATCATCACCCATTCCTTAGCCTTTGAGTATTGTGATTATATTAAAACAGAGATAAAAAAATTTTTATATGATACTCCGATTCTTTCCACGGTTGCAGGATGTGTAATCTCTTCACATTGCGGACAGGGAACAATTGGTATTCTTTATATGGTTAAGGATGAGCCGAAAGACTAGATTTATGGAAGTTGTTTGAGTGATTCAAATGACTTTTTATTTCATTGACATCAGGGAGTAATATTGATGACAGGGAGGTGCTGAAATGAAACAAAAATTAAAGGATATTAGTTTACATTTGTTAGATTTGGGCAAGAGGAACCGGTTAATTAACTATAAAAATACGGGGCTTAGAACCATAGAGGTCTATAATTCTAATATTGACGAGGTATTTCATAAAATAACCAATGGAGCTCAGCTTTCTGTGTTTCAGATTGATGAGGTTTTAAAGAAATACCATCAGACCATAGATGCCACGAATGAAAGTGTTGAGGAATACTCTGTGGCAAAGGTTAAGGATATTATCTATCCGATTTTACGAGCAAATGATCTTTTGTGCTATAAAAAAGGAACTTCCCTACAAAAGGTTATGAAATCTATTTATAGAGAGTATCGCAATACGTGGATAGAGAAGGGAATTAATACGCTTTATATGACCTTTGGTATAGTAGAATATCAAGAAAAAAAGGAAACCTATTTTGCTCCCCTTTTGCTGATACCCTTAGAGCTTACGATGGATACTGGCTTTAAAGTAAAAGAAAGTGAAGATGAAATTATTGTAAATCCAACCCTTTCCTTTCTTCTTGAAAGTGAATATAAATTGAAGCTGGCAGATTACAATGAGAATGAAACAACATTTCAGGAGTATATGAGTAAAGTAGCTTCTATTCTTTTAGAACGGCAGATTTATGTTCATCAACAAATGACCATAGGGATATATTCCTTTTTGAAAATGAATATGTATCATGATATAAATGAACATATGGATCTTGTTTTAGAAAATGATAATATTCGGTATCTTTTAGGAGAAGAACAGACTTTTTTAAAGGATGCTAAGGATACTTCAATTTATCCTGTTGTAGATGCAGATGCATCACAGCTAGAGGCAATCCAGTATGCAACGAATGGAGCATCCTTTATTTTACAGGGACCTCCTGGTACAGGAAAGAGTCAAACTATTACAAATATGATTGCTTCATTACTTGCAAATGATAAAAAGGTTTTATTTGTTTCTGAGAAACAGGCAGCCTTAAATGTTGTTTATGAGAACTTAAAGCGTGCAGGCTTAGAAAGCTTTGCGATAGAGCTTCACTCCCATAAGGCAAATAAAAAGGAATTTATTGAAGAACTTTATAAAACGGCAATTTTACCTCGCTATGAGATTAAGCATGACATTGAAAGTGTTGATGAAAGGTATGCATATTTAAGCTCAAATCTTGAGGAATACCGAACCAAGCTTCATCAAAAAATCAAGCGACTTGATATGAGCCTATATGAGATTTATTCTGCCTATTTAAAGCTTGATTCTTTAGAATTTAATTATCCAATTCCAGCCATAGAAACTCTTAGTAGAAAGCATATGGAAGAGGTCAAGCAATGCCTAGATCAATATAGTATTTTGTGTAAGACATTAGGATATGATTATCATCAGGGACCATTTTATGGATTTGTTTGTAAGAATTTATCCTATATTCGCTATGAGGCAAAAAAAGATATAGAGGAGCTATATCAGTTTTATCAGGAGCTTTCTAAACTAGAGGACAGGCTGGTTCAGGAATTACCCTTTACGATCAAAAGCTATAAGAATATAGTTGATGCATTACCCTATTTAGATACGATGATTCAGCTAAATGCCTTTTTACCTGATTATTTTATTAAGGAAAAAAGAACTCGCTTATGCAATCTAATTGAGCAATATGAAAAGGTAAATGAGAGTATTTCTAAATCTACTCTCAAAAACTTTTTGGATGTGAAGATTATTCGCTTAGAGGGATTAGAAGAGTTTGTTTTGGAATTTGAAAGACAAAGCAAGCGTATGCTCAAATTCCTATGTCCAGGATATTATCGTATAAAAAAGGAGCTTTCAGCGTATACAAAGCTTAAGATGAAGGACGCAGACATATTACTCAAGCTAAAGGAAGCCATGGAATATAAAAAATGGATACAGCAATTTACTAAGCTGAAGAAAAGTCTTCCAGAAGACTATCGCCCTTATGAATATGAGGTATTATATAAGGATGCGACTAGCTTAACTGCATTACCTTTTGATTTATCCTTGAATGAAAAATCCTTTGAACAATTGAAAAGAAATTTGATTGATATTTCTATCCAGTTTAATAAAATAAATACTCTTTCGCTTTCAAAGTATATGGATAAGTTTGATACTACAATTATAGATTTTATTTCTGGAGATATAAAGCAGATTGTTTTAAAATTAAAGGATATGGTTGATTCTTTAAATGTATTAGACGCTCATGCAGAGCGGTTGGATATATTAAATAAGTTAGAAAAAGAGAATGCTATCACTTTTTTGAATGAGGCAATTGAGCGTAAAATTCATCATAAAAAATTAAGCTCCTGTTATGAGTATTCCTTTTGGCAAGCCAATTTATTGTATGAAGTAGAGCATGAGCCAATATTTAAGAAGTTTTCTGGATTAGGAATAGATGCAAATCTTGAAGAGTTTAAGCAGTTAGACCAAGCACATCTAGAAGCAAATAAGGCATATATTATTTCTAAGCTATCCAATTGTAGACCTGATGAAAGCATTATGGTCGGATCTAGGTTTTCTATTTTAGTCAAGGAATATAACAAAAGCAGAAAGCATAAACCTATTCGTCTTTTATTAGAAGAAATTTTTGATTTGATTTTAGATATAAAGCCTGTATTTTTAATGAGCCCTTTATCTGTTTCAACCTATCTAAATAGTGAATTAAATATGTTTGATTGTGTTATTTTTGATGAGGCTTCTCAGGTTTTTGCATGGGATGCTTTAGGAGCGATTTACAGGGCAAGGCAATGTATTATTATAGGTGATAGTAAACAGATGCCTCCTTCTAATTTCTTTACAAGCTTGATAGAGGATGATTCTGATTATGAAAATGATATAGAATCCATTTTAGATAAGGGAAGCTCTGTTTTTCCAACGAAACGTTTAAATTGGCATTACAGAAGTAGGAGTGAAGAGCTGATTGCCTTTTCTAATCAGAATTTTTATGATAATCGTTTAATTACAATTCCTGAAACAAAAAGAAAAGCGTTAGGCTATGGTATTGACTTTCGTTTTGTTATGGGAACGTATGAGGTTAAGGCTAGAACCAATATAAAGGAAGCAAGATATATTGTAGATCTAGTTTTTGAGCACATCAAAAATCAGCCCAATCATTCCCTAGGCGTTGTTGCCTTTTCTAATACACAGGCGGATTTGATTTCAGATTTAGTTGAAGAACGATTAAAGGAAATGCCAGAATATAGGAATTTTTTCTTGGATAATCAAAAGGAGCCTTTCTTTGTGAAAAATCTTGAGTCTGTTCAAGGGGATGAAAGAGATGTCATCTTATTCAGTATTTGCTTTGGCTATACAGAAGAACACAAGTTTTATCAGCGCTTTGGGCCTTTAAATGCTTTAGGAGGAGAACGAAGATTAAATGTTGCAATCACAAGAGCAAAGGAAAGAATTTGTGTGGTTAGCTCCATTCAAGCCTCTGATATTAAGCTTGATCAGACAGAGTCTGTGGGAGTTGCTATGCTCAAAAAGTATTTAGCATACGCTCAAATGGCTTCTTCGCCAAATTATTTTTCTCAGGATACCTCAGATGGAGTTATAGAATCAATTGTGCAGTTTTTACATAGGTCTGGCTATGAAACAAAAACAAATCTTGGGGCTTCAGCATTTAAGATTGATATTGCTGTACAGGATCGGCAGACGAAGGAATATACAACTGCAATTATGCTAGATGGACCTTCCTATTTGATTGGAAATTGTAGTGATGCAAACGCATTGCATGAAAAGCTCCTTAGTCGTTTAGGCTGGAAATTTATTCGTGTTTTTTCAACGCAATGGATTCATCAGCCCATTGTTGAGAAGGAACGGATTCTTCATCTTTTAAGGAATAAAGAAGATTCTAAGATAGAGTCTAATCTTTTTCCACAAAAGGAAAGCTTTTTGGTTGAGGTTGAGGACGACTTTGATGCCAGCTTTCCTGAGTATCCAAAAGTATCTGATGAAAAAATTGAAGATCTATATAACCATAGAAGTACTTCAAAGGTAATTGAATATATTATATCTAAGGAAGAGCCCATTCATATTGAATATCTTTTAAAGCGAATTTGTTTTATGTATGGAAGAACAAAGGTTACGACATTGGTTCGTGATTATTTTGAACAGGATATTGAGGAGCTTGAACTTTACAGGGATAAGGAATTTTTATCCATTCATCCTGTTGTATCTATGGAGTTAAGGATACCTAGTGATAGAGCTATTGAATATATTCATATAGAGGAATTAAAGGACGCTCTTTATAAAATTGTAAAAAAGAGTAATGGGATTACAAAAGAGGGTTGCTTTAAAAAGGTAGTTGGTCTTTTGGGATATAATCGAATGAGTGATCGTACAACAGAAATCCTAGAACAGGCATTAACCTACTTAAAGCTTGATGGTAAAGTTGTTGAAAAACAGGAGTGCCTGTATATATAAAATAGTATAGAAAAAGGCTTATCAAATGAAAGAAGCATTTAGATAAGCCTTTTCTTTTATTCTATATAAAAGGATAGAGGGTAAGCCAAATATTGAATTTCATCTAAATTTTCACAGGAAACGTAGCCAGTTTCAGCAAGAAGAAGACTAGGAATTCGATTGACAATGGTTGCACAGGTATGCTCCACAGTAGCAGGCTTATGAACGCCAAAGGAAACATTTGGTTCTCCAAAAATTTCCCAATCACACATATCCCCATCCTCTTTTCCATAGACTTTTCCAATGGTTTCCTCCTCAAGGATGATTCCTTGGTGGGTTTGCACAGTTACCACCGCTGACATACCAATACAATGACCCGCTGGAATGGTTTGTCCTAGGGTTTCGCTATACAGGTCCTCCTCAATCGTGTAAGGAACATTTTTTTGTGTGATGGACTGAATGGTTAGTCCTAGCTTTGATGCTAGTGCCTCTGTTGCATTCCAAGCGTAGGAAGGAATGACTTCCTCTGGATGAGCCAGTGTTTTTTCAAATTCCTCTTTAGTTAAACCACAGCCATGAGCCTTGGCCAATGCTAATCCGTAATCCTCTACATTGTAGCTATAAGCTCCTTTTATTTTATTTATATGATGCGTACCTCCACATACCATACCTACCATATTAATCCAAAATATATCCTGCATGCCTGAGCCTGTAATTGTACAGTTGTTTTCTTTAGCTAATTTGTCTAATTCATTTGTGAGCTTAGCATTAGTAGTCCATGGGTAGATGGCTTCCTCACAGGTTGTAATCACGTTAATTCCATGCTCTAAGCATTGCTTACAGGCTTCATAAATGTCTGCGACAAAGCTAAAAAGTGTAATAATTGCAACATCTGCATCTGTTGAGTTTAAAACTTCATCTGCATCCTTAGATATTTTGATTCCCGTTTTGACTCCCAGTTCTGCAAAATCTCCTACGTCTTGTCCAACAAGATCAGGATTGATATCAATAGCTCCAACAATTTCTGCCCCTTTTTCGTAGGCATATTGTAAAATATATTTTGACATTTTACCACAGCCATATTGTAATACTTTAATTTTTCTCATATAGTCCTCCGTATGTTATTTTAAACACTTCTCCAGTATAGTATATGCATGAAGACCATAGATTAGAATGAATTTATTGGAATTAAAGTATTATTTTTTAAAAGAAGAAGTACATAACATATAAGAAAAAGGCTATATTTGATGGATATAGTCAAGATATAGCCTGATTAAAATTATAAAATTTCTTTATTAAAATGTCCTCTTGTATCCGTCTTTGAAGAGAAGAACTTTGTTTTTTCTTTTTGTGTTAGCTTTTGCTGAAATTGTCTTATGATAGTCTTGGCTTCTTCCTTTGTTTCTGTTGTGAATTGAAGCCGAAATACAGAAATGTTGGAAATTGAATGAATTTCATCTATCAAATTCAATATTTTCCCATTTAGAAGGGTGGTTGTACAATCCTTATGAGATAGAATTGGGAAGCTACCATATTCATCCTTTAAACTATATTTGTGGCTCTTGCAAAGCTTGCAAAGATTCATTTTTTTTAATGGACAATATTTTGTAAAAAGAAGATGCGTATGACCATAAACTATCATCTCTAAATTAGGAAGTCCGCCATTTTCCTTAAGATAACCCTGAATCAAGCTTTGAATTTGTCCCTTATTCATCTCATGAGAAAGAGTTACCCGATGTACTCCTAAGGAATGTAAGAGATAAACCGCTTTTGAATTGACGACATTTAATGAAAAATCACTTATAATTTCATTTCTTTTGGAATAATAGTGAATTCCGCCATAGCCTCCAACTAACACAGGGCCTTCCATATCAACGTATGTTACAGCATTCCTTCTTATCGTATTTTCATTCGTGTAAAGAATTTTAATTCCACATTCTATTGCTGCTTCAGCTTGTTCCTTAGTGGTGGCATAGACTGCAAGAGAGGGGTCCGTTTTAGGATATACAATTGAATTATGAGAAGATGGCTCTAAGGTGATATAGTTTCTTTCTAAACGTAGTTCATTTAATTTAGATATGATAAATCGTCTTGCTTCATTTAATAGTTTTGCAGGAATATATACAGCATCTGTGTAATATTCAATTTCTCCTAAGCAATAAACACTATCCTTTACTCTATTGAGTTGCTCATAAAGGGCTGATTCAGAGGTGGGAAGTGTTTTTGCTTTCTCTAAAGGAAGAGATGATTCAAAGGATACCTGATATCCCTCACAGCTTGCATATAGAATTAAAGGATTTCCTGCAAAGGCAGAAATGTGAAAGTCAATTGGGAATCTTTTAAATTCCCTAGGATAGCTTTTATCTAATTCTTGATAAAATTGATAATCTTTAGTTTTATAAACAAAATCCCCTATGGATAATTCCTCTTTAATCTGAATGTAGCAGAATCTTTTTGCAGAAGAAATGTAATTTTTGTGCTCATCAAATAGCTTGACTACTGTAAGATTTACATCCTCATCCTTATGATCAATACGGATAATATCATTTTGTTTTAATTCTTCAATAAGCTCTATTTTATAGCCAATGGGAGTCTTATCTATAATTTTGCCAATATACACGCCAAAGTTGTTAGGTCTAGAAATGTTTGTGATATCCTTTTTGTCCTCGTGAAACAAATAACCCTTTGTAAAGGTTCTGTGAAATGTTTTTGAAAGATTAGATCCATCACCTTGGATTCCATTTCCATCTAAGGCTCTACGATAGGCAGACACAACATTTGCTACATAAGCAGGCTCCTTCATTCTTCCTTCAATTTTCAAGGAATCTATATCCTTTAGCTCTTTTATATGCTCTAAAGTATTTAAATCCTTCATTGAAAGGATATAACAGGCAGGATAGGATTGACCAGTTGTTTCATCAACTAATGTATAAGGCTTTCTGCATGAGCCTACACAGCGTCCACGATTTCCACTACGATAGCCAATAAGTCCAGACATTAAACAATTTCCAGAATAGGATACACAAAGTGCACCATGAACAAAAATCTCTAAAGGTATTTTAGCGATTTTTTTAATTTTTTTAGCCTCTTCAATTTCTACCTCGCGTGAAAGAACAACACGCTTTGCTCCTAATTCCTTGAATAATAAAGTTCCTTCAATATCATCAATTCCCATTTGAGTTGAACAATGAGCCTCTAGACTTGGATAATGATTGACGATATATTGAAAAACAGCAAGGTCCTGAATGATAATACCATCAACTTTAGCAGAATTTAAAAAATCAATCATCTTATAAAGTATAGGCAACTCATCCTCAAAGATAATTGTATTTAATGTTACATAGATTTTTACATTTCGTAGATGGGCATAGATTACAGCCTCTTTTAGGGATTCCTCATCAAAGTTTGCAGAATAAGCACGCGCACCAAACTGATTCATCCCTAAATAAATTGCATCTGCACCATTTGAAATTGCTGCAACTAGGGCTTCATAGTTGCCAGCAGGAGCTAGTAGTTCACTCATTTTTATCACCTTTTTTCATTGTATCATATTTTGTAGAAAATAAATAGTGAAGATTTTATAAAAAAATGTTATCAAGCAAATGAAAGTATGATATAATTAAATCTATGAAAAAAACGTTTTCATGTATTTTGGCGTTTGAAGGAGAAGACTATGAAATTTAAAAAGATACTTCTAGGATGTGGAGTGGTTTTTACAGCACTTGGTTTATTCGCATGTTCAACAAATGAGAAGCAAGAACCTTCCGAAACTCTAGTATACACAACAGAATTTAATTCAAATGGTGGGAGTTCTGTGCAGGCTCAAACCAATCATAAGGGGGAAAAGCTAACAAAGCCTGAGGATCCTATAAAAGAAGGACATGCCTTTTCAGGCTGGTATAAAGATGAGGATTATGATCATGAATGGAGATTTCTAACAGATGTTGTTATAGAAAATAGTACACTTTATGCAAAATGGGAAATTAATACCTATATAGTATCATTTGTAGCAAATGGGGGAACTAGTGTTGCTTCTCAAAGTGTAGAGTATAATCAAAGAGCCTCTAGACCAATAAGTCCTACAAAGGAGGGGTATATTTTTGTAGGTTGGTATAAAAGCAATCAGTTACAGCATGAATTTGATTTCGTAAATACCTTGATTACTGAAAATATAACACTTCATGCAAAATGGGAAGAGGAGTCAAAGGATCCAGAAAAGCTGAGAGTTATTTTTAATACTAAGGATGGAAGTACTATTCCAAGCTATGAAAATGTGGCTTTGGGAAGCAAAATAAACCCACCAGCAGACCCTGTACGTGAAGGGTATACCTTCCTTGGCTGGTATAAGGATGAGGATGGTCCTTTGACAGATAAGTTTAACTTTGATGAAGAAGTAATTACACAAAGTATCACATTATTTGCAAGATGGGATATCAATATGTACACGATAACCTTTGATTCAAATGGGGGTAGTAGTGTAGAATCACAATCTGTTGGATATAAGCATAAGGCACAAAGACCAGTAAGTCCAACAAGAGAAGGCTATATCTTTGTTGGCTGGTTTACAGAATCCTCGTTTATTCATGAATTTGATTTTGTGAATACTGAGATAACAGGGAATATGACGCTATATGCAAAGTGGGTAGAGCGTTCAACAGACCCAACAAAGGTAAAGGTAATCTTTAACTCTAAGGGTGGAAGTTTAGTACCTGAGCTAACCAATGTAGAGGTTGGTACAAAGATCAGCAAGCCACAAGACCCAGTAAGAGAGGGGTATACCTTCCTTGGCTGGTTTAAGGATGAGGATGGTCCTTTAACAGGTAAGTTTAACTTTGAAGAAGAAGTGATTACTGAGGGTATCACATTATTTGCAAGATGGGATATCAAGACAAATGTAGTTACCTTCCATACAAATGGAGGAAGTACAATAGCTTCTCAGAGGGTTGAATATAATGGGCTAGTAAAACGTCCAGAAAATCCAGTAAAAGAGGGACATATTTTTGTAGCATGGTATAAGGATGAGTCTTTAGAAATCATATGGAGATTTGCAGAGGATACTATTATGGAGGATATAATCTTGTATGCCAAATGGGAAGAGGCTGTTGTAGTACCGCCTGTTGAAGAATTCTTTTCTATTTATTTTAATACCAATGGAAAAGGGGAACAGCCTGACTATATTGATCGAGCTACTGCATTACCTGAGGTTTTGCCTGTCTTAGTAGATGAGAATTATGCTTTTGTTGGCTGGTATTTAGATAAGGAATTTCAAATCCGAGCTAAGGAAGGTATGATTCTGACAGAAGATGTAACTTTATATGCCAAATGGGCAGAAAAGGATAGCATCATCATTGATAAAGCAGAGGGCTATTTAGAAGGTGCATATATTGAGTGGAAAGCATTAGATGGCTGTGAGGATTATACAGTCTATTATAAAAAGGCTGGAGAGTCAGATTCTACCTATAAGAAAATTGATCAACAATTAATTCGTCAATATCCTAATAAATATCGTGCAGATCTTGTGGGGCTGACAAAAGGAGCTTATACAATTAAGCTTTTGCCTGTTTATAATGGACAGGAGTTTGGTGTAGGCACAACAGAATCTGTTATGGTTGAGGCACATGTTCGTAGTGGTTATGGTTTTGTGAACGGAACCTCCTCTGGAGCATATAATGAGGATGGCACATTAAAAGAAGATGCAAAGGTATTATACATTACACAAACCACAAAGGATACAATTCAAATGGACTTAAGCGGCTTGAATCAAAAGGGTCTTCAAAACATTTTGAATGGTTATAAAAAGGGTGGAAGCACTCCGTTATGTATTCGACTCATTGGTAATATTACAGATTTTAGTGTAATGGAAAAAGGAGATCTTTTGATTGATGGTTTGACGCAGGGTGTTACGATTGAGGGAATTGGAGAAGATGCTACCGCAAATGGCTGGGGATTAAGAATAAAGGGCTCCTCTAATGTTGAGGTACGTAATTTAGGCTTTATGAATTGCAATAGTAGTGAAACAGATGATGTAGGACTTCAACAGGATAATCATCATATATGGGTACATAACTGTGATTTCTTCTATGGGGATGCAGGCTCTGATAAGGATCAGGTTAAGGGGGATGGAGCACTAGATACCAAAAAATCAACCTACGTAACGCACTCCTATAATCATTTCTGGGATACTGGAAAAACAAATTTACAGGGGATGAAATCTGAAACGACAGAAAACTATATTACCTATCATCATAATTGGTATGACCATTCTGATTCAAGACATCCTCGTATCCGCACCTGTACAGTTCATATTTATAATAATTATTTTGATGGAAATGCAAAATATGGTGTGGGAGTAACAATGGGATCCTCCACCTTTGTAGAAAATAACTATTTTAGAAATTGTAATAATCCTATGCTAAGCTCTGGACAGGGAACCGACGCTATGGGAGAAGGAACCTTCAGTGGGGAAACAGGTGGAATTATTAAGGCCTATGGCAATTACATTGAAGGTGGTAAGCCAGTAGTTTACTATCAGGATAATGCGACAAGCTTTGATGCTTATAGGGCTTCTTCTAGAGATGAGAAGGTACCAACTGCGATTAAGACAGTATCTGGAGGAACCTCCTACAACAATTTTGATACAGCCAGTGGTTTTTATTCCTATGAAATTGATTCTCCAGAGATGGCTAGACAAAAGGTTATGAAATATGCTGGTAGAGTTGGTGGTGGAGATTTCAAATGGACCTTTGATAATGAAGTAGAGGATACAAATTATCTGGTTATACAACCATTAAAGGATGCCCTGGTACGTTATAATTCTACTCTTGTTCGAGTGTTGGGGATTGAGGGAAGCATAGGCGGAGAACAAAACCCAGGAGGTGGTGAAGAAACTCCAGATAATCCAGGTGGAGATACTCCAGTAGTTACAGAGGGAATTGTTCATAATTTTACAACCTCAGGTATAGAGAGTACTGCTTTTAACATTACAGGGAATCTATCTAGCAGTAAGGGGTCAATTACCTATAAGGAGTTGAATCTAACACAATGCTTAAAAATGGAATCCTCTACGGTAATTTCTTTTACAACTCAAGAAGAAATGACATTAATGCTTGTCTTTAAGGAAGCAAATATAAAGGTTAAGATTGATGATGTTAACCAGACTACGGATTCAAATGGCATTTTGACAATTATCTTGCAGGCAGGAACTCATACCATTAAAAAAACAGATCAAGGCAGTCTATTTTATATGGAATTAGGAACAGCCAAGTGAAAAGAATTGCTTAGTCTGGACAAGACTTAAGAAATTAAACTATCATTAAAACGTTATAAAGACAACATCTGTCTAAAATGAAAAGGGAAGACTCTGATTCTTTCCTTTTTGCATTTTAAAAATAACAAATGCTGTGTTATTAAAAGGTCTTTCAATTAAAAAGTAGGGGTAAGCTAGATTTTAAAAGAAAAATGGATAAAAAAACTAAATATAGACTTGAAAAGCTTTTTTAAAATTTTTTTCTATTTTATATATCCCCATAAAATTTAAAATAAAAAACATCAATTTGACTTGAAGATTAAAGTAAGGTGTGCTATAATATTCACGCATTTTTGAGAAATGCCCTTGCCTAGAAGCTATGCTAGGCCAAAAGTCCATAAGGAGGTAGAAATTATGAAAAAGTATGAAGTTATGTTTATTCTTCGTGCGAATTTAGACCAAGAGTCAATCAAAGCCGAGGTTGCGAATGTTAATAAAATTTTCACAAACAACCAATCAAAGGTTTTAGAGTGTAAGGAATGGGGATTAAGAGAATTAGCTTATGAAATTGAGCATTCACGTAAAGGATATTACGTATGGATGTTAGTAGAAGCTACTCCTAAAGCTGTTTCTGAGTTTAATCGTATCGCAGGGTATAACGAAAACATTATTCGTCATATTGTTGTAGTTGATGGCGAATAAGATAGGAGAATATAATGAACAAAGTATTATTGATTGGTAGAATTACCAAGGATCCAGAAATTCGTTATACACAATCTGGTATACCTAGTGTATCTTTTACATTAGCGGTAGATCGTAATGGTATGCGAGATGCGAACGGAAATCGACAAGCTGATTTTATAAGCTGTATAGCTTGGAGAGGTCAGGCTGATTTTATTTCTCGATTTATTAAAAAAGGATTCTTAATGTCCGTAGAAGGAAGAATTCAAACGAGAAATTATCAGGGGCAGGATGGTCAAACTAGATATGTTACAGAGGTTGTTTTGGACGCTGTTGAGAATCTTCAGCCTAGAGATCCAAATGCTCAGCCTACATCTTATCAGGGGAATACGGGCTATCAGCAACCTCAACAGAGCTATCAGCCATCAAACAATAATTATCAAGGGTATAATAACCCTAGCTATGGTAGTGCCTATAATCAAAGCACACCTGTATCTCAGCCAGAGCCAGAGGCTCCTCAAAGCTTTAATGTGGATGTGGCTGATGATGATTTACCATTCTAAAACTATAAGGAGGATTTAAATATGCAACAAAATCGTAAGCCTGAACGTGGCGAACGTCGTGGTCGTAAAAAGGTTTGTTATTTTACACAAAACCATATTGAGCATATTGATTTTAAAGATGTTGATTTATTAAGAAAGTTTGTTACAGATAGAGGCAAAATTTTACCTCGTCGTATCACTGGAACATCTGCTAAATATCAAAGAAAGCTTGCTATTGCTATTAAGCGTGCTCGTCATATGGCTTTATTACCATTTGTTAAAGACTAGTACTTATTAAGCGAAGACATACAGAATTGTATGCTTTCGCTTTTTCTTTTTTATGGGATAGCGGTGAGTAATATTTGATTATTGTCGAAATAAGTGATATAATATTTAAAGAATTTGTATAGATATTTGGAGGTTGCCAGATGAAAGATAAGCTTGAAAACAAGAAAGATGTTTCACCTAAAAAAAATTCATTAAAGTTTATGTTTGCAAGCATTATTGTGGGTGCTGTTTTGTCAATTGCTATGTTTGTTTTTTTAGGCATATATATGGGAAAAAATAGTGAAACTACGATAGATAAAGTTAGTGAAATGTATATGCAGGGAATGGGAAGTCAGGTTTCTAAACGATATGATACGGCCATAAAGCTAAAAATGAATATGGTGGAAGCCTTAATTGAAACCATTCATCCTGAGGATGGAAAACAAGAAATAAATGAGGAACTTATTGAGAAATTAAGAGTAAATGCCTCAGCGCGTGGATTTGAGTATTTGGCATATTATGATGTTAATGGTAATATGGAAATGATTTTGGGATCTAAAGCTCTAATTACAGATCCAGAGCCATTTAAAAAATCTCTTACCTCTGGAGACAAGAAGGTTGCTGTTGGACAGGGAAGAAACGAACAGGGAAATATTGATCTAGATATTGTATTTATTGGAATCCCTACAAATGATTATATTTTTGAAGATGGGATTACCAAAAGTATTGCACTTGTTGCGGGAATATCAAATGCAGATATAGTGGAAATGCTTAATATGGATGTTGATAATTCCTCTATGGTTTATTCTCATATCATACGTAAGGATGGATCCTTTGTCATCCAAAGCGGTCATGAAGAGCATATTTATGAAAATTATTATGATCAAATTAGAGATATGTTTCCTAAAGGAAGTACAGAAGCGGAAAAATATATCAATGCATTGATAGAACAAATGGAAGTAGGAAATATATATTCAGATGTTTTATTTACTGGAAAAGAAAAAATTCATTTATATTGTGAGCGGTTGGAATTTTCAGAATGGTGTCTAGTAACCATTATGGATTATGATGCAATTGATATAGTTGTAAATGATTTGAGCAGTCAATGGGGAGTAATGATAACTGTTGCAAGTATTTTTGTAGCTACAATTCTGATTGTTATCTTTATTTTCTATATTCAATTTAGTCGTCAAAACATTAAACAATTAGAAATTGCTAGAGAGGAAGCCATTCAGGCAAATAAAGCCAAAAGCGAATTCCTTTCTAATATGAGTCATGACATACGTACCCCAATGAATGCGATTGTTGGAATGACAGCGATAGCAAGAGCTAATATTAATAATTCAGAACAGGTACAGGATAGTCTTAAGAAGATTGCACTATCTAGTAAGCATTTGTTGGGATTAATTAATGATATTTTAGATATGTCTAAGATTGAAAGCGGAAAGATGACGTTGAATACAGAAAAAATTTCTTTAAGAGAGATTTTAAATGGAATAGCTACAATTGTTCAGCCTCAAATCAAAACAAAAAGCCAAAATTTTGAAATTCATATTGATAATATAGAAACAGAAACTGTGTATTGTGATAGTGTTCGTTTGAATCAGATTCTTTTGAATTTACTATCTAATGCAATCAAGTTTACACCAGAGGATGGCTCTATTCAGATTTCTCTTCATCAAGAAGCCTCCCCAGTAGGAGATAGCCATATCAGAAATATAATTCGAGTGAAGGATAATGGAATTGGAATGTCTCCACAATTTTTAACGACGATATTTGATTCCTTTACAAGAGAGGACAATGCTCGTGTACATAAAACAGAGGGTACAGGCTTAGGTATGGCTATTACAAAATATATTGTAGATGCTATGAAGGGGTCAATTCAGGTAGAAAGTGAGCAAGGAAAAGGATCAACCTTTACAATTACTTTAGATTTAGAAAAGGCTTTAGAAAAAGAAGAGGAAATGATACTTCCAAATTGGCATATGCTCATTGTTGATGACGATGAAATTTTATGTAATACAACTGCAAGTGCTTTGAAATCTATTGGAGTGGATAGTGAATGTGTATTATCTGGTGAGGAAGCAATAAAGAAGGTTATTTCTGCACATGACGCCAACCAAAGGTATGATGTTATCTTAATGGACTGGAAGCTTCCAGATATGGATGGTATAGAGGCTGCTCGTAAGATACGAGAGAAGCTTGGGGATGAAATTCCAATTTTATTGATTTCTGCTTATGATTGGAGCGAAATGGAAGCAGAAGCTCGTAAGGCAGGAATTAGTGGATTTATTAGTAAGCCATTATTTAAATCTACGCTATACTATGGTTTAAAGAAATTTGTAAAAGAAAAAGAAATAAAACAGACTAAAGTCATCCAAACTAAAAAAGAGGACTTAAGTAATATTCATATTCTTTTAGCAGAGGATAATGATCTTAACTGGGAGATTGCTGATATGCTACTTTCTAGTATAGGAGCAACAATTGAGCGTGCACCAAATGGTAAAATTTGTGTGGATATGCTAAAAAGCTCTATTCCTGGAACCTATGATGTTATTTTAATGGATATCCGTATGCCTGTTATGACAGGACTTGAAGCAACTGTTGAAATTAGAAAATTAGATCATCCAGATAAGAATATACCAATTATTGCAATGACGGCTGATGCATTCTCTGATGATATGAAGAAATGCTTAGATTGTGGTATGAATGCACATATATCTAAGCCAATTGATTTGGAAATTGTAAAGACCACAATATTAAAGTTTTTAAATGAATAAAAAAAGAATGAGGTAAAAATATGGCAGTGAATGAGTTTTATAAATCAATTGGAGTAGACCCAACAGAGGTTTTGCATCGTTTTGGAAACAATGAAGCTATGCTGGAAAAGTTTTTGATTAAATTTTTAAAGGATCCTTCCTTTGTATCTCTTGAGGAAGCTATGGAAATTTCAGATTGGGATGCAGTATTTCGTGCGGCACATACATTAAAGGGATTATCTAGTAATTTTGATTTTAAATTATTGTATGAATTGTCTGCTAAAATTGTTGAAAAGTATCGTGCAACTCAATTTGAAGAGATTCCTCTATTGTTTGAGCAGTTAAAGGTAAGCTATCAAACCACAATAGCAAGTTTGAAGGAAAATTTTGTGGTTTTATAAAAATGAAAGTGGTGTTATTTGAATGAAAAAAATTTTAAGCTTAGTATTTCTTTTCCTTTGTGTTACATTGATGGGATGTATGAATGAAAAAGAGGAAAAGCAAGCAAATATTTATATTCCAGATGGAACTCCTGCATTAGCATTAGCTAAGGTATTGGATGAAGGCTTTACTTATGAGAACATAAAAACAAATTTTCATATTGTTCAGGCATCAGAAATTGCGGCTAGAGTAAGTCAGGACAGCTGCGATATGGCAATTATGCCTACAACAGCAGCAGTTCAGCTCTTTCAAAGAGGAATAGAGCTTCAGCTGGCAAGTGTTAATGTTTTTGGAAATTTATTTATTACAGGAACAAATGAATTAAATTCCTTAGAGGAACTAAAAGGGAAACTAGTTTTAACCACAGGAGCTACAACAATTCAGATGGTTAAGTATGTTTTAGATGGAAATCAAATCCCTTATGAAGAGGCAGGAGAAGCGATTGATGGAAAAGTTGCGTTATCCACAGTTAATGATGCCTCTGATATTATTCCTCAGCTGAAGCAGGCTATCATAAAAGGAACAGAGTTATATGGTGTTTTAGGAGAGCCTCAGGTTACAAAGGCCCAAAGCGTAGTTGATGGACTTAAAATCAGCGTAGATTTGCAGGCGGAATACAAAAAAATTTCTTCTTATGAGGGATATCCTCAGGCTTGCTTAATTGTGAAAAAGTCTTTTGCTTTGGAAAATGCAAATTATGTAAAGGCATTTTTAGATGCACTAGAGGAAAACGAAAGCTATCTAAATGAAAATTATACTAAGCTGCCTGAGATTTTTGCAAAATATGAAAGCAATTTAGCCAATATGACCTTTACTTTAGATACAATTAGCCGTTGTAATCTGCGCTTAGAAAGAGCAAAAGAGGTTAAAGCTTCAGTTGAAACCTATGTACAGGCTTTAATTAAAAAGGATATTTCAGCAGATTTCTTTTTAGAAAGCTAGGAGGGAAGAATATGAAGAAGCTACTAGTTAATTTAATATATCCGCTAGTAGTCATTCTTTTGATTCTATTTATATGGTATCTTGCCTGCTTGTGGATTGGGGTAGATTTAATTTTACCTACTCCCTATCAGGCATTTTCTAATTTAGGAGAATATTTGGGGTCTGGGGAGTTCTGGATTTCTCTAGGGTGGACGTTTTTACGTTCAATTGAAGGCTTTTTAATTGCGTTTGTTATAGCCTTAGTGTTTTCTACGCTAGCGTATGCTTTTAAGGGTTTTGAAAACATTATGAATCCATTGATGTCCATTGTACGGGCTGTTCCTACAATGGCAATTCTTTTGATATTAATTATTATCATTCAGCCTGGACAAACACCAATTGTTGTTGCAGGAATTGTAATTTGTCCTACCCTGTATCAGGCCTTTTTGACAGGATTTCATCAAATTGATAGAAAACTAATTGAAATGGCTACGGTGTATAAGGTTTCTAAGAAAACTCAAATTTTTCAGTTCTATATTCCCTCTATGAAACCTGTTATCTTAGAAAATATAGCTTCATCCTTTAGCTTGAATTTAAAGCTGATTATTGCGGCAGAGGCCTTAGCTCAAACTAGAAATAGTATTGGTAAGCTAATGCAGTTTGCTAAGGTGAATCTTGAGGTTGAAAAGCTGTTTGCTTTAACAATTATTGCTGTAATTATCAGTATAGCTAGCGAGGCAGCCTTACGTGGAGTAAAGAAGGTGTTGTGCCATGATTAAATTAAAGGATATAAATAAGAAATATGGAGAACAAAATATATTAAATCAGTTTAGCCTAGAACTACCAAGCAATAGTATTACATGTATTTTAGGAAAGAGTGGAGCTGGAAAAACTACAATTTTAAATATGATAGCCGGATTGACAGATTATCAGGGCGATATACTTACAGAGGGTAAAATTGCTTATATTTTTCAAGAGCCTAGATTAATTTCTAGCCTTACTGTAATAGAAAACCTGAAGTTTGTGGTTCCAAACGTAACTGAAGAAGATATTGATTCTATTTTGAAGCAACTTGACATTTTAGATAAAAAGCTTTCTTATCCAAATAAACTGAGTGGAGGTGAGGCACAAAGAGTTTCTATTGCACGAGCATTTTTGTTTGATGCACCCATCATTTTAATGGATGAACCTTTTTCTTCATTAGATATTGCTTTAAAATATAAATTGATTCAGTATTTTAGTAATCTTTGGAATCAAAAGAAGCAGACTGTTCTTTTTGTGACTCACAATGTAGATGAAGCTTTATTATTGGCTCAGGAAATCTTAATTTTAAATGATGGAAAAATTGTAAAAAGCTATCAGGTTGAAGGAGATTTACCACGAGGAATTAACGATCATAAGGAGTTAAGAGAAAATATATTAAATGATTTGCTTTCTATTGATTAGTTTTATGCTAAAATGTTCTTTTGAAAAAAATAAGATGTATTTAGAGAGTTTTCAATATATTATATAATGAAGAGGAGAAGCGCTTATGAAAACAATAGGAAATATTTTTTGGTTTTTCTTTAGTGGATTGGAAATGTGGTTTGCTTGGGGAATTTTAGGCATTGTGTGGTGTATTACAATCATTGGGATTCCATTTGGACTACAATGCTTTAAATTTGCAAGCCTAGCTGTTTGGCCGTTTGGAAGAAATGCAGAAAAGAATTTTGGAGCTCATCCGATTGCCAATATCATCTGGATTATTTTTGGTGGGTTGTTTCTTTCTATATCTTTTGTTATTACAGGACTTGTTTGGTGCATTACAATCATTGGAATTCCGTTTGGGAAGCAATGCTTTAAGTTTGCTAGCTTAGCACTTTCGCCATTTGGTGCAACAATAAGCTATGAATCAAAAGGATGAAAAGAGGTGCGAGTTCAATGTATCTCTTTTTTTGTTTTCTTTGAACATATAGAAAGACTTGACTTTAAAAAAGAATTCCTAAAACTATGTACACAAGTGAATTGATATTTTGCAATTAATTTGATATAATGTTAAATTAGAAAAGAGGGTGATGAGGTTGAAAAAATTTATAGCAGCAATGCTTTCCATAGCTCTTACAATCGTCTTTGGTTATTTTACATATTATTTTTATAAGAATACTACTTTATTTTTTGTTTATTTATCTTTAACCATTGTATTTACAGGTTGTTCAGTTGTATTTATAATGCTTGTATTAAATCGAAAGAATGTTGAAAAAATCAAATGGTTGGAGAATCGTTTAAATGTATGGAACTCTATTTCACATCATGTTTCTGCCGCTGGTGACGAGGCGTTTACTAAGCTTCCTATTGGTATTATTGTTTATGATGCAAATATGGAAGTTAAATGGGCAAATGATTATGCTCGTCAGGTTTTTAAGGATAATTTGATTAATAGTACACTTGATTCTATTACCGCTGGTTTTACTGATGAAATAAAAGATGGTAAGGAAAAAATGCTGATTCATGCATTTGATTCTAAATTTGATGTTATTCATAATGTTGAGAATCGAATCTTATATTTCTTTGATGTTACTTTTAGAGAGGAAACCATTAAAAAATATAATGATCGTATTACAGCTTTTGCATTGATTGACATTGACAATCTTGATGGTTCCTTAAAACGCTATGATATGCAAGAACAGGCTACAATTCGTGGACAAATTCTTGGCGTTATTTCAGACTGGCTTCACAATCATGGCTGTTGTTTAGAAACTCTTTCTAGCAATCAAATGTTTGTTGTGTTAGACCATGAAGCGTTAAATAAAATGATTGCAGATAAGTTTTCTGTATTAAATGAGGTACGCGAAATTTCTAATAAAAATCACCTGAAAGCTAGTATGTCTATGGGGGTTGCATGTTTTGATGTAGAAGCAGCAGAGCTTGTTACGTTAGCTCAAAATGCAATAGAGCTTGCGGAGAAGCGTGGTGGAGATCAGGTTGTTGTGAATATACAGAACCAAAAGATTCAGTATTTTGGTGGAAATACAAACTCTTTAGAAAAAAACACCCTAGTTGAAGCACGTATTCAGACGATGGCTTTAAGAGAGGCAATTGAGTCTAGTAGTAATGTTTTAATTATGTGTCATGATTTGGCAGATTGTGATGCAATAGGATCAATGCTTGCGGTTTGGTATTTGGCTAGTACCTCCACAAAGGATTGTAGAATGATCTTTGAGCCAAAGTTAGCAGATGCTACGGTTCAAAAGGTATTTGATAAATTGAAAAATCATACAGATAAATCAATTTACAGTGCTTTTGTGAATAAATCGCAGGCAAAAGAATTGATACGTCCAGATACTTTACTCATTATGACTGATACCCAGTCTCCTAGATTGGCAATGTTTCCAGATATCTTAGCACAGGTAGGCAATGTTTCTGTTATAGATCATCATCGTGCTAGTGATGCAGGTTATACTCAGACAGTTTCTTATTATGTTGAAACCTCTGCATCATCCACAGTTGAATTGGTTTCTGAAATGTTCTTGTTCTATAACAAGACCTTTGAACTAGATCCACTTGTGGCTTCTATTATGCTTGCAGGTATTGTGGTTGATACCAACAATTTCACTTATCGAACAAGAACAAGAACATTTGAAGCTGCCTCTACATTAAATACGATGGGGGCAGATATGGTTTTGGTTCGTAGACTATTAAGAGATTCCTATGATGAGGAACGTATATTGGCTGAGGCTATGGTCAATGCTATGATTTATGAGAAAAGATTTGCGATTGTGGCAGAGCCAGAGGATAAGCTTATTACTGATCGTACCACTTTAGCAAAAATCTCTGATAAGCTTCTTACGATTGAAGGTATAGAAGCATCATTCACTATTGGACGCATTGATAAAACCTATATTGGTATTTCTGCAAGAAGTATTGATATTAATGTTCAGATTATTATGGAAGAAATGGAGGGTGGTGGACACTTTAATGCGGCAGCCACTCAAATTAAGGGAACAACAATTGCAGAAGCTAAAGACAAATTAATAGAGATTTTAAAAAGAGATTATGTTGATTTAGGAGATGGTAAAATGAAGGTTATTTTAATTGCAGATGTTAAGGGAAAAGGAAAAAAGGATGATATTCTTGATGTGGCAAATGGCTATGGGAACTTCCTTATCAGTAATAAACTTGCTATATTAGCGTCAGAAGAAAACCTAAAGAAGCTAGCTGCTGAACAGGAGCAGGCTCGTATTGACAACGAAAACAGAAGAAATGTTTTAGAAAAACTAAAGTCAGAAATTCAGGACAAGTTCATTTCTGTTTACATTAAGGTTGGTGCTGATGGTAAGAATTTTGGACATATAACTACGAAATATATATGTGAGGAATTTGAATCTCAGACTGGAATTCATCTGGATAAGAAAAAGGTAGAACTTCCTGCTGAAATTAACTCTGTTGGTATTTTTACAGCAAATGTTCGTTTGGATAAGGATATTGTAGCAACCTTTGAAATTAATGTTATTGAAAAATAAGGAGGAGCTGTATGCAACAACAGATGCCAAGTGTTCCATGCAACGTTGAAGCAGAGATTGCTTTAATTGGTTGTATTTTAATGGATGAAAATTTAATTGTTGAGCTTTCAGACCTCTTAATTCCAGATGATTTTTATGATGCAAAAAATCGTTTGATTTATCGGACGATGCTAAATTTATCTAAAGAAGGAAAAAGTATTGATGTTACGACTGTTGTTTCTATGCTTGAGGGAAACCATCTTTTAGAACAATGTGGTGGGATTGATTATTTATCCTCTATTGCAGACAGAAGCTATTCTACTTTAAATTTTGAATCCTATTGTGATTTAGTAAGCGAGGCTTCTATTAAGCGTTCAACCATTCAAAAGCTTACAAAGCTGGCTCAAGATGGATATGATAATAAGGTTGATGCTTTTGATTATGTTGATCTTGTTGAAAGAGAAGTCTTTGAACTATCAAAACGTAGAAAGGTAGATAGTTTCAAACCGATTTCAGTAGTAAGTAAGACGGTTTTAACTAATACAGAGCAGAATTCAAGTCGTACAGATGAGGTTGTAGGGCTTGATACTGGATTTGGGTGCTTGAACAAATATACACAAGGCTTTCAACCAGGGCAACTGCTCATATTAGCAGCACGTCCTGCAATGGGAAAATCCGCGATGGCTATGAATTTGGCTGTTCGTATTGCTAGAGCAAATAAAGGCGGGCATGCTACCGTGGCCATCTTTTCCCTAGAAATGTCAGCAGAACAACTGGTTGAAAGAATGATAGCCTGTGATAGTAATATTCGATTAAACAATATTAAAAATGGACGAATTGGCACTAAAAATGATTGGACCCGTTTTAATACGGCATGTAACAATTTGGGGCAGCTGAATCTTTATTTTGATGATTCCTCAGATTCAAGTATTTCTTCCATTCGTGCAAAATGTCGTAAGCTTGCAAGTGATACAGGTTTGGATTTTATTGTTATTGATTATTTACAGCTCATTGAAAGTGATAGCGCAAATAGTAGAGCCACTCAGCAGGAACGAGTATCAAAGATTTCTCGAAGCTTGAAATTGATGGCCAGAGAGCTAAATGTTCCAGTTTTAGCATTATCTCAGCTTTCCCGTGAGGTTGAAAAAAGAGATGATAAAAAGCCTATTATGGCAGACTTACGTGACTCTGGATCTATTGAGCAGGATGCTGATATCGTTATGTTTTTGTATCGTGAGGATTATTATAATAAGGCTTCCACAAGGAAGCAAGAGGCAGATTTGATTATTTCCAAAAACCGTTCTGGCTCAACAAATGACGGACTGCCTTTTATGTTTACTGGGGAATATTCCCGTTTTACAGAAAAGAAAGAGGATTAAGGAGATACCTATGTTAGATCGATTAAAAATCATGGATGCCCGATATGAAGAAATTAATCAGCTTCTATCTGATCCAGAGGTTGTTTGCGATGTAAAAAGATTAACAGAGCTTTCCAAGGAACAACGTAGCCTAGAAAAGCCTGTAATGTTATATCGTGAGCAGATAAAATTAGAAAATGCAATACCAGACTTAAAGGAAATGAAAAATTCCTCTGATGCAGAAATGGCAGAAATGGCAGCTTTGGAATTAGAAGAAACGACTTCTAGAATTTCTCAAATTGAAGAAGAGGTTAAAATTCTTTTATTGCCTAAGGATCCTAACGATGAAAAGGATGTTGTTGTTGAAATTCGAGGAGCTGCAGGTGGAGATGAAGCAAATATTTTTGCGGGAGATTTGTTCCGTATGTATTCTAAATATGCAGAATCTAAGGGATGGAAGATTGAAGTATTAGATGCTATGCCTTCTGAAATGGGTGGTTATTCTCAGATTCAATTTAAGGTAAGTGGAGAAATGGTGTATTCTTATTTAAAATATGAATCTGGAGCACATCGTGTTCAGAGAGTTCCAGTTACAGAAGCACAGGGACGAATCCATACCTCAACCTCAACGGTCTTGGTAATGCCAGAGGCTACGGAGATTGATTTTGAATTAGATATGGCAGAAATCAGAATTGATACCTTTTGTTCCTCAGGACCTGGAGGACAGGGAGTTAATACAACATATTCAGCAGTTCGTGTAACTCATATTCCAACTGGAATGTTTGTGGCTTGCCAAATTCATCGCTCTCAGCATGAAAATAAGGCAACAGCACTTGCCTTATTAAAGACAAGAATGTATGATCAAATGATGAGAGAAAAAGAAGAACAGGAGGGGGCAGAACGTCAATCCTTGATTGGTCGTGGTGATCGTTCTGAAAAAATTAGAACGTATAATTACCCTCAAAACAGAGTCACAGATCATCGAATTGGATTTACGATTAACCGATTAGATGCAATTATTGACGGGAAGCTTGATTTGGTAATTGAACAATTGATTAATGAGGATCAAAAGAGAAAATTATCAAGTGGAGAATCCATAAAGTTGTAAAAAAATAAGACTTGGTAGTATGCTACTAGGTCTTTTTCGTGTTTATAAGAGGGAGGTGTTATAGATGGATATTTATTCATTATTATTGAAGAGTCCTACTTTGAAGGAATGCTTTAGTAAGAGTAAAGTTCGTTTAGGCGGAACCTGTGATGATTTTAATATGATGATGCTGGCTTGTGATTTTTATCGAGGGATTTCAAGCATTTTTGTCGTTTTACCTAATCTCTACTTGGCTCAAAAATATTATGATGGATTATTAGGATTTGTCAAGGAAGAGGATGTTTTATTTTTTCCTGCTGATGAGTTAATTTCAGCAGCTATGGTTGCTTCAACAGGGGATTTTTTATTTGAACGTATTCAAACAATATATACACTACTTACAGAGGATAAGAAAATTGTTGTTATGAATATTCATGGTGCGCTAAAATATGAACTACCTAAGGAAATTTGGCTAGGTAGTATATTTTCTTTAAAAAAGAATATGACGATAGAAATCCATGATTTAATGGAACGTCTTTTACGCTTAGGCTATGAGCATGTCTATACAATCACAAAAACGGGTGAATTTTCCAGAAGAGGAAGTATTCTAGATGTCTTTCCTTTAGGATATGATAGGCCGATTCGTTTAGATTTCTTTGGAGATGAGATTGATACAATTAAATTTTTTGATATGGAAACACAGCGTTCCCTAGAGGAAACCATTCAGTGTGGAATTCTTCCAGTTACAGAATTTATATATGATTCAGCTGACTTTATGGTGGCAAAGAAGAGGATTTTATCCTTTATGGATCAGTATAAGCTGTCTTCTATTGAAGAGGATCAATTCAAAAAGGATTTATTTTTGCTAGAAAATCATCAAAATTTAGATAATATTTCTCGATATATGGAATTTTTTAATACAGGGATAACCACGATATTTAGCTTTATAGAGCAGAAAAGAATTCATGTGATTGATCCTGTAAAATCAAGAGAGATGTATGATCAGCTAGTCCTTGATTTAAATGAGTATTGTGGAAGAATTGGTGGATATAGTCTAGCCAATATGAAATTATTTGAAAACATTGATTGTATAATGAATCAGACCAATGTAATGATTGAAGGGCTTCGTACAATCGCATCCATTGATTATACCATAGGAGCAAAGGAGATTTCTGCATATCGAGCAAAGGAAAAAGCAATCCTTGATGATTTTAAAAGGATGCAACATAATAAATATATCATCTTTAGTTATACTGATGAGGAACGTTTTAAACGATTATTAGAGGTATGTCTTGAGGAACATATTTTTTTAGTTAAAATTAATGACATTTCTGAAATAGATTATGGACAAATTAATTGTATCTATGGAAAATATCCAGCCTTTGATATGATTTATGATGGCATTATCTTTTTGAATGAGGAAGCCTTATTTGAGGTATCCTATGCTCCAAGAAAGGCCAGATATAAATCAATTTATAAGAATGCTATTAAAATTTCAAAGTATGATGAATTAGAGGTTGGAGATTACGTTGTACATTATGACTATGGTATAGGAAAGTATCTTGGGATGAAAACTATGGAGAATGAAGGGATTAAACGAGATTTTCTATATGTTATGTACAATAAGGGCTCTAGTCTTTATATTCCTTTAGAACAAATTTCTTCCATTATGAAGTATGCTTCAAAAGAAGTAGAGGGAGTTAAGCTTCATGAAATTGGTTCCACAGCCTGGGCAAGAACCAAAGCCAAGGTGAGAAAAAGAGTTCATGACATTTCTGGAGATTTGATTAAGCTTTATGCTGCTAGACAAAATGCAAAGGGGTTTGAATTTTTACAAGATACAACAGAACAAATCAGCTTTGAGGCAGATTTTGCTTATGAACTAACCCCAGATCAAAAAAATGCGATTGAAGCAGTTAAAGCAGATATGGAATCGCCAAGACCAATGGATCGACTCATTTGTGGTGATGTTGGCTATGGTAAAACAGAGGTTGCAATGCGTGCAGCCTTCAAAGCGGTTTATAGTGGAAAGCAGGTTTCTGTGCTTGCACCAACTACCATTTTGGCAAGTCAGCATCATAGAACATTTAAGGATCGTATGGAGGATTATGGAATTCGTGTTGAGCTTTTAAATCGTTTTGTTCCAGCATCTAAACAGAAACAAATTTTAGCGGATTTGAAAAAGGGTGGTGTAGATATAATTATTGGAACTCACCGCTTATTATCTAAAGAAGTTGTTTATAAGGATTTGGGGCTACTCATTGTAGATGAGGAGCAACGCTTTGGGGTAACGCATAAGGAAAAAATTAAAGAACTGAAGGTTAATATAGATTGTATTACCTTATCTGCAACTCCAATTCCTAGAACCCTTCAAATGTCTATGCTTGGACTTAAGGACTTATCAATGATTGAAACTCCTCCTAAAAATAGATATCCTGTTCAAACCTATGTTTTAGAGCGGAATGACCGGATTATTACAGATGCAATTGAACGAGAGCTTTCTCGCGGAGGACAGGTTTTTTACCTATACAATTTTGTTGAAACAATAGAAGAAATGGAAGTTAAACTAAAAAAATTAGTTCCTATGGCAAGGATTTGTGTAGGGCATGGTAGACTAACTCATGATCAACTAGAAAACAGAATTCGTGATTTTATTAATCATGAATATGATGTTTTACTTTGCACGACAATAATTGAAACAGGGATTGATATGCCAGACACAAACACATTAATTATACATAATGCAAATCGTTTGGGTCTTGCTCAGCTTTATCAAATAAGGGGACGTGTTGGTAGATCAAATAAGATTGCTTACGCATATATGATGTATGAGCCTAGAAAACGACTTACAGAAGAGGCAGAAAAAAGACTAGAAACAATCAAAGAATTTAATGAACTAGGTAGTGGATTTAAAATTGCTATGCGTGATTTATCTATTCGTGGTAGTGGAGATTTACTTGGAGAGGAACAGTCAGGCTTTGTCGAATCGGTTGGATTAGATATGTATTTGAAGATATTAAATGAAGAAATTCAAAACATTTCTGCTCATCCTGAGGATCCAGTAGATATTTCAATTGCCACTCCCTTTGTATCAAGAACCATTTCTAAGGAATATATTGAAAATGAGGATGTACGAATAGAAATCCATAAAAAGATAGATAAATTAAAGACTTTGAAGGCTTTACAGGTATTAGAGCTTGAGCTAAAGGATCGCTTTGGTAAAATAGAAGAAGAACTATCATTATATATGTATGAAAAACTAATGAAAAATTATTGTAAAAAATTAGAAATTTATAAAATTGACACAACAAACAAAAGATATTATGATTTCATATTTACTGAAGAAAAGACAAGTCAGCTTGATGGAAATTTCTTATTTACAGAAATGTTGAAGTATTCCAATTTAAAGTTAACCTATGCAAATAGTGAAATTCATATCTTATTAGATATACAAGGACGAAACAAAATAGATTATTTTAAAGAAATATGCCATTATTTTCAAGATATAGATAAATGTTGAATTTTGTCGAACGTTTGATTAATATAAGAAAATAAAATAAGCTATAATTAAAGTGAGGATATGAGTAGAAAGGGAGTGGCAAGTGTGAAGAAAAAGTTTGGCTTTATTATCAGTCTTTTAAGCTTAGGAATTGTATTTTTTGGAATAGGGATAATCTTTTTAGTGGATTATTCAGTTAAGCAGAACCCTTATAGTAGACCAGAGCGAAGATATTATTTATATTGGGAAATATTTGATGAATCAAATACACAATATTATTCTTTAGATTATGACAAATTGGTGGTTTTGGAAATAGAGACTCCATATATTATAGAATTATGTTTAAAAGGTGGACCTAGAGATATAAATATAGAGACTATCGTTTTTGAATGTGATTCTTCGATATTTGAAATTGAGTGTATTACACCCTATGATCCAGTATATCCTACAGAATGTTTAGTACAATATTCTCTATATTGTAAAAAGAAAACAGAAAATGTACTTCTCCATATTTATGTAGAAAATTATTTAGTTAGAGATTATCCAGAGGATTACTATCAAACAATTAACATTATAATTGAATAAGGTTTTTACCCTATCTTTAGTGGGATAGGGTTTTATTTTGTTAGTCGACAGACTCACAAAAAAACCACACGCTAGGCGTGTGGATTGTTATTTTTATAATGAACAGGATTGTTTCGTCAAACTTTTTTTGATTTAAACGAATTATGCATATGTTATAATAAAAGAAAAAAGTAGAGTGAGGGAAAGGATGGAGATATAAGTTCTACATAGATTGATGAGAATATAGCAAATAATTATCCCAATTACACCTTAGAGGACAAGGTACAGCCTATCAGCAATAAATTTGATTATTCTTATCAACCAAATACAAGCTATTATGTGGTTTTTAAGATGGATGAAACCGGAAATACAAATCAAAAAGAGAGGACTTCTGAAGGGAATTATTCAACAAATTCTTGTTTTGCTTTGTTAAGAGAGTGGCAACGAGAAAATTATCTTTCACATTTTCCAGAAACGAATATAAATTGAAGAAACGATATTCATTCTACAAAAAATACCTTTTGATAGTCATGAAAAATATATTTCTGTTTTAAATGATGAGAATTTTGACATTCTTTAATAAATTCTACATTTATGTGGCATAATAGTTATGGTGATATAATGAAGAAATTATATGTAAGTATATTATTTTTGATATTATTTGTCATTTCTTTGCCAATAAATGCTACGGGAGATATCATCTATCAGGGGGATTCTCACTCCAACCATATTTATTTGACCTTTGATGATGGATATTCTGCTAAAAATACAAAAAAAATATTAGATACTTTATTAGAAAAGGATGTTCCAGCGACCTTTTTTATAGAAGGCGAATTTCTTGTTCATAATCCAGTTTTAATTAGAAGAATTGCTAGTGAACAGACATTAGCTAATCATACGTTTTCCCATAAAGATATCACGAAAATGAGTAATGAAGTTTTCAAAAAGGATATTCAAAGATTTGAAGAAGAGGCTGTAAGAATTACAGGAAAACCAGTAACGAAGTATTTTAGACCACCTATGGGATTTATTAATCAACCTAAGAGAGCTATTCTAGATTCTATGGGATATAAGATATTTAAATGGGATGTCAGTTATTATGACTATGTTTATTATGATGATAGAGGAATAGACTATGCATTAAATAATATTATGAAGCAAACACAAAATGGATCAATTATATTGATGCATACTCTTACAAAATCTAATGCAAATGTATTAGGTACTGCTATTGATCAACTGCGAGCGAAGGGGTTTGTTTTTGCAGATTTAAGTGAGTTAGTATAAGCGGTGAGTGTATTGTGAATTAAAAGGCCTTTTAAAGGCTTTTTTATGTTTTATAGGTGTATCCTTGTAAAATAGCTTTATTCAAGTAATGTCGGTTATAATTGACATTTTGTCGTCTATGATGTATAATGGAACATGGAGGGAAAAATGAATAAATGGAATTTTAAAAAAAGAAGTTTTATTCTTATATTTATAAGTATGTTTCTTATAGAGGTTATCCTAGGAATTATTTATGGAGTAACAAAGAATAAGCAGCTGTTATACCCAATGGGATTTCTATTTGGAATTTTAATTACATATGCAATAGTAATTTTTCTAATAATTTTTATGAAAAAGAAACAACGGGTTGTTCAATTTGATGAGAGACAATTAAAAAATAGAGGAGATTGTTTTTGTATTAGCTTCTTTGTCTTAATTGGGTGT
>JAIEEQ010000080.1 GCA_029067355.1 Anaeroplasmataceae bacterium
TACATTGACAATATCACAATGTTTATTATATAATGTATCTAGGTGAATTTTATGTATGGTATTAATTTAGATGAAGAAATAACTTTTTTTCATGCCTCTGAAAGATTTTTCAAAAAAGGAGATCGGCATATGGATAGGACGGGCTATTGCGATGTTCTATTGCTTGTTTATGAGGGTGTTCTTTGCTTTAATATAAATGGAAAAGAGGTTGAAGTTCATAGTGGTGAGTATTACATTCAAAGAAAAGGCACAATACAAAGAGGAACAAAGCCTAGCCTATCGCCAAGTTATTTTTTCATTCATTTTGAAGCTACATGGGCAGAATCTGAATTTGAATCAGAACATATCCTTCCCTATCGTGGACATTTTTCATTTTATGAATTAGAAAAATATTTAAGAAACGTAAATTCTTATTTTGGGGCAGATAATTACCTTATACAAAAAAATCACACCTTCTATACCATACTTCTTTCTCTTTTAAATAAGCCTAAAAACGAATCTCTAGCTTCTAAAATTATGGAATATCTGAAAAAAAATTTTTTAGAAATAAAATCCTTAGATGAGCTTAGCACAAATTTTGCATATTCTAAAAATCATATTATAAATATTTTCAAGGATAAATATAACATCACTCCTATCAATTATATTTTAGAATTAAAAATCAATAATGCGATGTATCTGTTGGAATCTACCTCATTATCAATTGTTGATATTTCCATTCAATCTGGATTTAATAATTATTCTCAATTTTACCGTAAGTTTTTTGAATTTAACGGAATGTCACCAGAAAAATGGAGGCAGCGGATTCGTAATACTGAACTTGTTTCTTCCTTTAAAAATAAATATTAAAATTCTCCACTAAACTGGAAGTTGCCTAAAACAAAAAAATCTTCACATACATTTGTGAAGATTTTTATATTATTTAGATTGAATTGAAGCTAGTTTAGAGGGATCAAATTTAAAATTGTGATCTGCATCTAAGAGTCCATTTACCTCCTGACTCACATCACTTAACTGTGTATAACAATACCCACATATAAAGGGAATCGAGGTAATACTATCTATTAATTCTTCAAATCTTTTTAAAAACAGATCCTCTGTTTCTACGGATTTTCCATACCCCCAGGAAGCACCAACAATATCCTTAGTAAAAGCACATCCTCCAAATTCAGAGATTAGGATTGGCTGACCTTGATAGGTATAGCCATCGGCATAGGCTCCTTTATGATGAGCTGGCCATATACCAGATATAATTTTTTCCACAGAATCATAATAGCTATGTAGCTTTAAACCATCCTGTTCATAATGATGCAAGGTTAGGATGTCGCTTGTAGTATGCTCCCAACCATCATTAGAGATGACAGGCCGATTAGGATCTAATTCTTTTGTTATAGCATATACCTGATTTACAAAGTCTTGCTGAACCGCATCTGTTTTTATACTTTCTATGCCCCAAGATTCATTAAAGGGGGTCCATACAATAATAGATGGATGATTATATTGCTGATGAACTGCCTTCTTCCATTCTTCTATAAATTGTTGGCGACTTTTTATTGTATTTTCATACATACTTGGCATTTCACCCCATACTAAAAATCCTAATACATCAGCATAATATAGATATCTTTCATCTTCTATCTTCTGATGCTTACGTGCTCCATTAAAGCCCATCTGAATCATCATTTTGATATCTGACAATAAAGCTTCTACATAAGGAGCTGTATATCCTGATTTTCTCCAATACCCCTGATCAAGCAAAAGCCTTTGATAGAGCTTCCTATCATTGAGATAAATATAAGAATCCTTTATCTTTATACTTCTCACGCCAAAATAAGAAAGAATCTCATCCTTTATCTCCTCTTGAGAGTAGAGCCGTACTGTAACATCATACAAGGAAGGAGATAAAACATCCCAGACAGAAAAATTATCTTCTAATGATATCTTCATTTTTTGTGCGTTTCCCTCTATTTTATACTCTGTATGACTTACAAGCTGATTTTCTAAATGAATTTGAACTTGTAACTTCAAATTTGAAGTTACGCCTGAAACACTCACATTAAAGGAAACACTTTTTTCGTGAAAATCAGGATCAATTTTCAAGTCTTCAATTCTAGTTTTAGGAGCATATTCTAACCAAATTGTTTTATAAATTCCCGTTGTTTCTTCATAATAGCATTCAAAATTCTGATCTTTCCATCGTTGCTTTCCTCTTACCTGTTCCTTACTAAAGGAGTCTTCACAGTGAATTATAATCAAATTAACACCACTATGAACAAAGGATGTTATATCATAGCTTTGTCTATATGTACATCCCCTTTGCTGATCCACTCTATACCCATTTACGTAAAGCGTTGTAAGATAATCGCTCCCCTCTAAGTGAAGAAAAATATCATAATCTAAGTTTTCAGGCAGAATATGAATGGTACGCTGATACCAAACACTATCACATTTTTTTTGGATATTAACTAAAGATGCTTCGCAATTATATGCAAAAGGGACAAGAATTTCATAATCTGCATGAAACCCCTTTGGATACCCCAAGTTTTCCCCTTGATTATCGTAGTCTAAAATAAAATCCCATTTCCCATCAAGATTCATATAGGAATCACGAAAAAATTGAACTCGGGGATAATCCTCTCTAAAGCATTTCATTTCTTTCATTTTTCTTTCCTCCTTTGATAAATAATCTTCTATATAATATAATATCATATTTATATTTCTAATGTTAATCCGTCATATCCAACAATCAATTCTTTTGGAACACAAGAAACCAAATCATCATACGTAGCACCACCATTGTGAGAAAAATGATTCAATACAATTTTTGTTTTATCATCAATTACTTTAAGCTTACGAAGACGATCAATCATTTCTAAATTAGTTTCTATATTCATATGTCCATGACGATATCCAGCTGTTAAAGCCCCTGTACAATCTAAAGAAATAAGATCAAATCTTCCAAGAGTTGTAAACTTTTCAAATATTTCCTCAAAAAATACTCCTGTATCATGAGCGTAAAGAATTCTTTTTCCTTCTTCTTCAATCACAAAAATGACTGGTGAGGAGGAAGGATCATGATTTGCAGGAAAAGGTGTAATTTGATATTTTCCACAGGTAAATGATTTATAAGGCTCTATACAGGTTAGAGTAGCATACTTTTTCATTACTGGAATTTCCTCAATGCCTTTTAAAATGAATTGATACCCATGTTCTGCGGCATAATAATTTACTATGACTGATTCTTTACTATACTGAGGTATAAGCATATCAGAAACATAGAGATGATCTGAATGGCTATGAGTGATTAGACAATGCTTTATTTTTTTTGTATCAATATTGTATTTTAAAAAATGTGAAATCGTATCCGCATTAAAATCAATGAGCAAATCCTCATTAATCAAAGCCTGGGTACGAGAGCGAATATTGTGCCCTTTTCTTTCTCTTGATCTTTCACAAATTTCACAACAACAAAAAGGTGCAGGTATAGCATCATAAGCTGCACTACCCAAAAATTTGATTTTCATAATTTTCTCCTTGTTTATATCCTAAAACAAAAATAGATTTTTATTCTTTTCTTATTTTAATTATAACAAATTTAAAATTGCTTTTATATTGATTATGTTAAAACTTAAATTAACAATATCACAATTTTAATTATAATTTCAGACTAACTCTTTCAATAAATGTAGTCTGTTTCTTCTATCCTAAATTTTAAAGGAACGTATAAAACAAAAAAAAGCCTAAAGAGGCTAAAAAAATAAGATGGCGCCCGCAGTAGGACTCGAACCTACGACACCTTGATTAACAG
>JAIEEQ010000081.1:0-20522 GCA_029067355.1 Anaeroplasmataceae bacterium
GAGAGAGGCGAAGGAAAAAGTAGTGCTATGTTGTCTTTCGTGAAAGCAATGAAGAGTTATGCCAACAGTAAGAAAAGTCAGAAGGTTTTTGAAGATTTTAATGAGATTGGAAGTATGCATTTTTCTGAGCCGATTATCGTTGATCCCTCTTTATTTGATGAGACACATGGTATTCTTGATGTTATTTTGGCTAAAATTTATAATGAATTTGATTATAATTCAATTAAAGATTTAGTCATAGTCTCCATTGATAGAGTTCATAATTATCAAAATGAAATTGGTTTATTTCAAATTCAGTTGGCTAGTTTATTTCAAAAAAATGTTTATGATGAAATGCTTACCAAGAAAATTGACGCTTTAACCAAGAAGAATCTTTTTAATGAAACGTTAGAAAAACTTGAATTTGCCAATGGTGAAAAATACAAACTTGAAATAAAGCAAAAGGAATATGATCCATTTGCTAATAAAGTTGAGTATTACATATCAACACTTTTAAAAAGACAAACAGTCAAGATTGATATTGATAGTAGTAATGATGATAAGAGTGAAATGCTAGATATTGCTCTTGAAATTATTAAAAATAGAGAAAAAGACCCCGATTATTTAAATAGAGTCTTTGATTATCGAAATTATTTTGTTTTTGATATGCATATTTTAATGAGAGATGGATGGCATTGGGCAAGTAATTTAAAAAATGCTTCTGGAGGCGAGAATAAGAGAAGATTCTTTGCATTATGGACTCTTGCATTAAGTAAAGAATCTGATTCAAGAAATAAAGAAACTAAACTTATTTTAATGTGTGATGAAATGAAGTCATTATTTGATAGTTCTACTTATCGTATCATTATTGATTACATTGATAGCATTGCAAATGTTCAATTTTTATTATATATGCAAGATATTCAAAATCATTCTAAACCAGAGATTCAATATACATTAATTTCTGATGAAATTGATGGAACAATATATAGTAAAGCATATAAATTTGATATTAGTGAGGTTATTAGGAATGAATAGTTTATCTAACGATGAAAAAAGAATTTTAGATGAATTTTCTAGTATTGTTAAAAGAAGATACCTTTCTTCCTTTGGCTATGGAGAGAATTATTTCATAGTAAAAATTGAGAAAGGTAAGCCTAAATGGTATTTTAAAGATGTGGATTATGCAGATAAATTACTTAAAAAAATGGAAGAAAAAAAACTTATTACATTGCAATGGAAGAAATCCATTATTGTTGCAATCAAATTAAGCCCAAATATAGCTAAACAATATTTTGATACCTTATCTATTATCCCTAAATTTGATAAGTTGTTTGAATATTTAGAAACCTCCAAATCACAATATCTTAATTACTTTTACAATATTATTATGGATAAGAAGAATAATCGAGGAAGTATTCAATTTTTATGTGATAAATTGGACCAATTTGATGAGACGTGGGTTGAAGCTTGTAAAGGAGTAGAGCTTCTTGAAAAAAGTAGCAATAATAATATATTTGTTCTTGAAAGAAATTTCTCTGTCGCAGCTTGGAATGATTCAAAGGCAATGAAAAAATACATTTCAAAGATGAAATATATAATGAAATCATCTTCTATGAAGGATGATGAGTTTTTAGAAACCAATGGTATTTTGAAAAATCCATCTACAATACTTGTTAAAGGAAAAGTGAAGATTGATATTGGATTAAGTACAACTATTGATTTAAATGATGGAAATATTTGGGGGTTACCATATGAAGCTGATTATTCGCATATAAAAGGATTAAAAATACTTTCCATTGAGAATTTAACAGCTTTTTCTGCATACAAAGATATAAATTTTGATATTATTTTCTATTTGGGAGGTTATGCATCGAAAAAACAAATTAAATTTTTTGAAGTATTAATGGCAGAAAACGAGTTATATCATTGGGGAGATTTAGATTTAGGTGGTTTTTCAATTCTTGCATCGTTGAGGAAAAATGGTCTTAATTTTAAATCATACAATATGAATTTTCAATACGCTAATGATAACCTTAATTATTTTGTTTTGATAGATGATAAAGAATTAAAAAGCAAAAATGAATATTTAGATAGGATTCAGAATTTACTAGATAGTAATTTGCTATTTGAAGAAGAGAAGATGGTTCTTAAATATTTAAAATCAAATAATGTTTGGTATGAACAAGAGTCATTAGAAACTAAAAAAATTTTAAGTATAATTAAAGGATAAGCTTTTTAATAAGAAAACTTTAAGATATTATAGATGCTAGTGAATAAACCGCAAAATATTATATGTACTTTAGCAATATGAATAAGAAATCGACTATTTAAAATCAGAAATATGTTATATTGGTTGTAACTATTGAAAAATTTGCAAATGGGTTGATGGCAATTTTATAAGGATAACAAGATATGATTTACTGTGGGTATTTCAATATCACGTTGAGAGTGTAGTATCCTTATCAAAATAGAAAATAATATAATTCAAAGTAATGTAATTTGAAGATTTTTATATCTATTGGATATTTAAATAGTAATGAAGGGAGGTAAAAGAAAATTGTGTAGGAAAATCAACTCTTGCAGAAAACATTAACCAAAGTGTTGATGTCCAAATCTATACGGGCAATGATTATCTTCGTTTTGCCAAAAATCAGAATGATGCAAAGGAAATATTTATTAAACAACTTCAGGAAGCTGTTGATGATAAATCACTTATTTATGTGATTTTTGAAAAGGAAGATCTTAAACTTTTGACTGAAGGGGCTAGTCGCATTCTTGTTACATCTGATTTAAATAATAACAAAATGAGATTTGCAGCTTGAATGCAGGGTAAACTGCCATTGCCTATTGAGCAAATATTGGAAAATAAGCATGGATGTTTTGATAAAGAGAAGTATGATTTTCACATTGATTATGAAAAAGAGAACTATGATGAAATTCTCAACCAAATTTTAGAAGTCATCCACAATTAAAAAAATATTGGGACTAGTATACTTTGATCTATACTAGTCCCTCATTTTTTCAAAATCAAAGAAACAGATGATTCGACAAAAAAATTAAAAAGCGTGCTATATAATTTGTAATATAAGATCAATAAAATATAATTTTTTGTTAAATAAGGAGGAACTATATGAAAAAAATTATTGCATTATTTCTATTTTTGCTATCATTTACATCAGTATGTTTTGTAGGATTAAATGTTTCAGCGGAGTCTAATAGTTTAGAATCAGAATCAATTCCAGTTTATTTAAGTACTGATTTTTCTAATCCGCTTTCCGCTGGATGCCCAAAATGCAAAAACAATAGATTTTTCAATCTTGATATGGGGATAGAAAAAGAAACTCTCTATACTTGTACGAAGTGCAGATTCCAGTTTATAATAAAAACAGTAACTATTCTAGAATAAAGAAAAACGTTTTTTGTTATTGTTCTTTATATGAACTAAAGAAATAAAATAGAGGTATATTTTGAGTGATAAAAGAAATATACTCTAATGTAAGCGTTTTATAGAGCGTGGTTGCTTTTGGTGAAAAGGTTTTGTTATTTTTGGTATTTTAAAATAAAATAAAAAAAGCTATTGTCAAATATAAAAAATCATGCTATAATATACTTAATCGGTTAAGTAATTCAAAAAAACAAAAAATTTATAGGAGATGAAAAGATGAAAAAGGCTATCAAATGGATAGGTTTCTTTCTAGTAGCATTTGTATGTGTGCTATCTGTTAGCATGCTTGCTGCTTGCGACGATAAGAAACCTTCCGAAACCAAAGAATATACTGTAACTTTCTATGATGGTACCACAGTATTAAAGACAGAAACTGTTAAGGAAGGAGAAAAAGCAACGAAGTGGACTCCAACAAAAGAAGACTACGAATTTGTAGATTGGTATGCAACTCCAAATTTTGGTCATTTGTTTGAGTTTGATCAACCAATCAATGAAAACAAGTCAGCTTTTGCTCAGTGGGCTTCTGCAAAGCAAAGCGTTGATACAAGAGAGTACTATATTGTTGGTAGTGGAACAAGCCCAATCCTTATGAGCAACAATTGGGGTAAGGTTTTTGATGAAACAACAAAAATGACAAAAGCTGCTGACAAAAATGAGTATACATATACTCTAGATCTTCAGGTTGGAGATTTATTCCAGTTTGCAATTAATGAGAGCTGGCATAATCAAAGAGGGGTTGGTTATCTTACATCCTTAAAGCTTGAAGATGGAACTGAAGTATTTAGTGGAGCTAGTACAATTGGTGATAATTCAGCATATCGTTTAAATATTAAATGTGAATATGCTGGTAATTATACGTTTACCCTTACTACGCATCCAGATGATGATACCTATGAAACTTCAAATGCTAGTTATACCGAGGCTAACAAAGAGGCTTTCAATATCAATACTTTAGATACTATTTCTTGGGTACGTAATGGTGATGCTAGTTCAACAGTAGAAGTAATTACTGATTATTATATTAAGGGATCTGGCATTACAAACTGGAAGGATATGTATAACGCTGCAACTAAGATGAGCAATACAGATGGTGTTTACACATTAACTGTTTATCTAAAAGAAGGAGAAGAATTTATGTTCTCCTCACTAAATACAATAGGAACAGAGGTAGGTACAGGAACTGAATATCTTCGTGCAAGCAATCTTGATGAAGCAAGTAAGGAGTTTGTAGATCAAAAGCCAAGCTTAAATATGGTTGCAAAGGCATCTGGGGAATATACATTTACTTATACAAAATCTACTCAGGTATTATCTGCAACATTTGATGGAACAAAGGCTCCTGTTGCAACCGATTACTATATTGATGGAACTTTTGCAGAGGGTGTTGCTGACTGGAGTGGATATTGCTTCAATGAAGATTTCAAACTGGTAGAAACTACTGCTGGGTCTGGTGTTTATGAAATTAAAAATGTCACTTTAAAGGCAGACTCTCAAATTATTATCCAAGCATTTAAAGCAGGTTCTACTGAACGTGGTGAATATGGAACAGAAGGCTACAATGGTCTTGGAAGCTATAATTATACTTACCTATTTAATGGTGGTACAGCATTCTCAGCAGTTGGTGGCGGAAACAACAACATCAAAGTTATAACTGCTGGTAAATATGATATAACCTTTGATAGTTATGCAAAGATAATAACTATGGTTGAGGTTATTGAAAGTGCAGATAATTTAGACATTTACATAAAGGGTGAAAATATTAATTCTTGGAGCCATGGATTTTCAGCTGATTACGTATTTACGATTTCAGAGGATGAAACGCAATATGAATATATTCTTACCATAGAAGAAGGCAAGCCTGTATCATTCGGTTGTGAAAAGCATCCAAAGGGTGAAACGCAAGGCTATGGTGATTGGTTAGGTGTATCAGCTATGGGAACAAGTGGTGATGCAAATGATAAATTCGTGCCTGAAGCTGGCAGCAACTTTACTTGCTCCACAGCTGGAAGATATAAAGTGGTTTATACAATTGCAACTGGCGAGATGAATTTCTACGCGCTTCCAAACGCATAATTAAAAACGCCCGTAACATAAGCTAAAATAAAACGGGCGTTCCATTAAGGGAACGTCCGTTTGTTTTATTAAACCTTATAAGAGTGAATATCAAATGCCTCACGGCTTAAAGCCTTATGGATGCAGTTGGCAACCTGCTCACAGGTGGGAAAATATAAATCTTTATATAGAAGATTCACAGGTTGTCCTTTAAAAAACTCTGCAATAAGGCCATGAATGGTTAGTACATTAGGAATATTGATTGTTTGGAGATCAGCACCATTTTCTACAAAGATAACATTATGAAAAGTGCATTGAATCTCTTCCTTGAGTAAAGAATCTGTTGGAGGAAGACAAACAAAGCAATATTCATTCTTAAAATATTCGTCGGCTTCTTTTTTTAACTTCTGATAGTCGATGGTAACCTGGAAAAAAAGTTTATCCTCTACAAGACAATTTACAGCAATTAGTGGAATATAATTTTGATTACCAATTGCATAAAAGGTTTCCTTTGAAACATTATAAGCAATGATTGCATCTGCATTAGAAATTCTGCCAAAGGGTGGCATAGTAAAAACAATGTCAAAATTTTCCCGTAAAGAAAAAGAAAGATCCTCAAGAATATTGACAAATTCTGCTTTTTCTAGATATCCATGAAGTTCTGAACAAATGGCTATTAACTTTGAGTTAGAAGAACGCAGGTTTTTAGCAAACACATTAGGCTTATAGTTTAACATGTTGATTACATGCCAGATTTTATTTTTGGTTTCTTCACTAATTGTTTGACCTTCCTTGTTATTGATAACATAGGATACAGTTGCAGCAGAAACACCTGCTTCTCTAGCGATATCGTGTATAGTTACTCTTTTTTCCATATTAATAATTATATCAATAAAAAATAAAATGTCAAGCAAAGAGGTATTGTTATGGATGAAAAAGCAATATTACATTCTCCTGAATCCAAATTTTGTTATGCATTAGATGCAAATACAATTTGTCTAAGACTGAGAATATCAAAAAGCGATAAGCCAATTCAAATAAATGTAGTATATGGTGGGAAATATACTTTTGCATTAAATCAGAATAAAAAAGAAATGCAAAGAGATTATGAAGATAGGTTATATGCTTATTATACAGCAACTTTGAAAATATCCGATTCTCGTTTTGTATATGTTTTTGAAATTACAGATGAGGAAAAGGAATATTATTTTTCAGAGGATGGACTAACTGAAAAATATGATTTTGAATTGAGCTATTATAATTGTTTTCAATATGCTTACATCAATGAATGCGATTTAATAAAACCAGTTGAATGGATGTTTACGGCTACATTCTATCAAATTTTTATTGATCGATTTTGTATAGGCAATTTGAACAAGAATATGGATTACATTACTCTAAAATGGGGAGATATTCCTAATCCAAAGAGCTTTGCTGGAGGAGATATAAAGGGAATAACTCAAAAGCTTTCTTATTTGCAAGGCTTAGGGATTAATGCTCTATACTTGACTCCTGTTTTTCGTTCAATTTCAAATCACAAATATGACATCAGTGATTATTATGAGATAGATGAACAATTTGGTACTAAGGAAGATTTAAAAGAATTAATTGATACAGCTCACTTGATGGGAATGAAAGTAGTTTTAGATGCTGTTTTTAATCATTGCAGTGAAAATTTAAGTCAATTTCAGGATGTTTTGAAAAAAGGACGTAACTCCAAGTACTATTCTTGGTTTATTATCAAGAATGATGAGCCTTTAGAATATGAAATGTTTGGAGCTTGTGCCTATATGCCAAAATTTAACACATCTAATCCTGAGGTATGTAGCTATTTAATTGATATAGCCACCTACTGGATAAAGCATTTTGATATAGATGGCTGGAGACTTGATGTTTCTGATGAAATTTCTCATGATTTTTGGCGTCAGTTCCGAAAAGAAGTCAAATCTGTGAAAGAAGATTGTGTTCTAATTGGAGAAAATTGGCATGATGCCAATATTTACTTAAGAGGTGATCAATTTGATTCAATTATGAACTATGCCTTTACGAAAGCATGTCTAGATTTTTATGCCTTTGAAGAATTTGATGCTCAGGATATTGCACATAAGCTAAACGAAATTTTGATGAGAAATTCTGATGTAACAAATCAAATGATGTTAAATTTACTAGATACGCATGATACTCACAGGTTTTTAACACGAGTTATGATGGATGAAAGCAAGCTAATGAGTGCACTTGCGCTTACTTACTTTTTTCCTGGTGCGCCTTGTATTTATTATGGTACAGAAAATGCAATGGAGGGGGGGTATGACCCAGATTGTCGTAGAACGTTTGATTGGAGCTTAGAAAAGAAAAATACTTTATTAAAAGCTTTAATTCAAAAATTAACTTCATTAAAGCATAACGTGGAATTTGCTAATGCCAAAACAAAAATCACATCTTTAGAAGGTGTGCTTCTTGTTAAACGTGGCAAATACAAACTACTAATTAATGAAACGAAGGAAGATAAAAATTTATCTGTACTTAAGGTTTATCTGAGTAACCGATTTGAAGCTGGAGTTCTTCAAAAAGGTGGATTTATTATTTTAGAACAATAAAAGGGTGGGAGAAAATGAAAAAAACATTACCAGCTATAATCGTACATTTCGTTAGTATTACAGCCTTAATTATAGTTATTGGTGTGCTTGGAATTATTGCCACAGGAACTGAGGCAGAAGGAAATGAAAAGTTTACAGGAGAATTAGAGAGAAATATAACTTTGCGTATCTTAGAAAATGATACCGCAAAGGAACAAGGATATTTAAAGGAGCTATTAGATGCCTTCAATGCAGAATATGCTGAATATGGTATTACAGCAGTGGATGCAAATATGGATCAGTATACAGATTTAGAAACTGGTGGTCCATATGGATATGGTCCAGATGTTTTGTATCAGGCAAATGATGCATTAATGAAGTATGTTGATGGAAAGCATATTTTGCCATTACCAATCAATAGACTAGACTGTTATTCTTTTGTGAGTGAGAAAGCCTGGAAAGCATATCATTCAACGACAGGAGGGCAAACCTTTACCTTTGGTGTTCCAGTAAATATCCAACAGCCATTGCTTTATTATAGGGCAGATTTATTACCAGATAACTGGAAGGAAGCTTGGGATGACGATAAGAATGGCATTCCAGATATGATTGAAAATTGGACTGATCTATATCGTTATTCAAAACAAATTAAGCAGGAAAGTAATGGAACAAAATATGGATATATGAAGTCCTTAAATGATGGATATTTTGCTTCTGGATATTTCTTTTCCTATGGAGGCTATGTATTTGGTGGAGAAGACGGAAAGGATACTACTGACGTTGGATTTTCAAAAAATGAAGGATATATAGGAGCTAAAATTATCCGCCAGCTAGCCACCTTAATGAACTTGGAATGTACTGAAGATACAATCACAAGAAATTCTTATTCTCGTATGGCTCAAGGAACGTACTTTGCAACAATGACCACTCCAGATGTATATACAATGTTTGTCAAAGAAATGGTAAATGCTGGATATACAGAGGCCTACGCAAAAGAGAATATTAAAACTGTTGATGTTCCAAGGCTACCAAAAAGTGGAGATTTAGAGGATGAATCTCAAGGATTCATAGATATGACAGTAATGGGTGGAGTAAATGGATATGCAATCAGCTCCTATACAAAAGCTCCAAATGCTGCTCTTGCGTTTGTAGATTTTGCAACATCCTACAAAATGATTAGTCGTCGGTGTGAGCTTCTGGGTATTTCTCCTGCAAGAAGTGATTTAGCAGAAGAGCTTGGAGGATTAAATGAAATTATTAATAATAACCTAGATTCAGGATCTATCTATGTAATGCCAAGTGTTAGAGCATTAGCTCAGGTTTGGACACCATTACAGACATTCTGTGCAAAGCTTGCTGATGATGCTTTGACAGGGAAAAATGCATTTTCTACTATGGAGGCACTAAAGAGTGGTACTCAGAATGTAGATAAGCAAATTTATGATGCCATCCATACTTTGGGTAGTGCTTAAAAGGGGAGGAGAAGAAAGATGAAGAAAATTAAAAGTTTTTTCAAATCTATCCAGGCTAGAATAAAGAATCTCCCAAAACAATTATCTTTTAAATTTAAAGGAGCAAAAGAGATTGTTACTCAAGGAAATGGGAAAGTATCTGCTTCTATGGTTGTTATGGGATTAGGTCAGCTTATGTATAAGCAATGGGCTAAAGGACTAATGTTCTTATTTATTCAGGTAGCCTTTATTGCTTATCTAGTTTTGGTGGGAGCCTCTGATTTGTTTGGTTTCTTTACCTTAGGTCAGCAAGAAAGTAATGCGTGGTATGGAATTGAAGGAGATAATTCCGTTGTAATGCTAATTATGGGTATTCTTTCCATTCTAATCATTATCCTTTATATTGTTATGTATATTGCAAATATTAAGGATGTATATCATACGCAGTGTGCAGTTGACACCTTGAAAAAGCCTGTTGGGTTTAAACAGGAGCTTGGAGCTTTGCTGGATAAATCGTTCCATAAAACAGCCCTTGCATTACCTGTTGTAGGAGTTTGCGTATTTAGCATCTTACCCATCATTTTTATGATTTTAATAGCCTTTACCAATTATGGCGGAGATATTGTCCCTCCAGCACTTGTAGATTGGGTAGGCTTAGAAAATTTTAAGAGAATCTTATCCTTAGGGCAGTTTGCACCTACCTTCTTTAAGATTTTTGGTTGGAATATGCTTTGGGCAGTGCTTGCAACAGCAATTAACTATTTTGCTGGTTTGGGACTTGCACTTTTGTTAAATAAGAAATGTGTAAAAGGAAAGGTTATTTGGAGAGCATTTCCAATTCTGGCTTATGCCATACCTGGATTTATAACCTTGCTAGGCTTTAAATTTATGTTTTCCTATGGTGGACCAATCAATTATTATATTACCCAAGGTGGAGGAGAAGGAATAGGCTTTCTTGGGTTAGACGCTAAGTGGACAGCAAGATTTATAGGTCTAGCGGTAAATGCTTGGATTAGTATCCCATCAACAATGCTTTTAGCTACGGGAATTTTATCCAATATCAATACAGATTTATATGAAGCAGCAAGAGTAGATGGTGCTAGTGCATGGAAGCAATTTATTAAAATTACCTTACCATACGTATTATTTGCGACAACACCAGTGCTAATTTCTCAGTTTATAGGAAATTTCAATAACTTTGGTATTTTCTATTTCTTACGAGGTGGACTTTATGTTGATGGCTACTTCCTTGCAAGTGATACGGATTTATTAATCAATTGGCTATATAATATGTCAATAGATAATAATTATTACTCCATAGGTGCAGCAATAAGTCTTGTAATCTTTATCATTACTTCAGTAATTTCGCTTACCGTTTATGTGTTATCTCCATCTTATAAGCAGGAGGAAACGTTCAGATGAATCAAGCAAAGTCAAAAGTTATTAAAGCAAAATCTAAAAAGGTTTTAAATTTACTTATAACATATTGTATTTTAATTGTTGTAGCCTTTGTTTTCTTGTTCCCATGTCTATGGCTGATTTTAGCTTCCTTTTCTAAGTCAGGGTCTATTTATTCCTTTGATGGCTTTTTCCCATCAGAGTATGGCTTTGATGCGTTTAAGTCCTTGTTTACAGATACAGTAATGTATAATTATCCTAGATGGTTTTTTAATACCTTGTTTATCGCTGTGATGAGCTGTATTCTTGGGACCTTCTTAACAATTCTTACAGCATATTGTATGTCTAGATTTAGATTTAAGTCAAGGAAAGCAATGATGAAAACAACGCTTGTTTTGGGAATGTTCCCATCCTTTATGGGAACCATTGCAGTTTATCTTATGATGACTCAATTTAATCTAATCAATCAGCATTGGGGATTAATTCTTATCTATTCAGCACAGGCTCCTATGGGATATATGGTACAAAAGGGTTTCTTTGATACGATTCCATATTCCATTGATGAGGCAGCAAGAATTGATGGAGCTTCAAACTTTACAGTGTTTGTAAAATTTATTCTGCCTATGTCAAAGCCAATGCTTGTCTATACGGCATTAACCGCCTTCACATGGCCTTGGTCTGATTTTATTCTACCTAAGATGCTTCTTGTTGATAAAGATTTATATACTGTTGCGGTAGGATTAATGTCGTTAGGTGAAACAGAATTTGCAAGATTTGCAGCAGGCTCTATTTTTATAGCAATACCAATTATCTTGCTATATTTCTGTTTGGTAAAATATATGATTAACGGAATGGCTGCTGGAGCAGTTAAAGAATAAGGAGGAGAGAATCAATCATGGCAAATTTAAGTTTAAAACATATTTATAAGGTTTATCCTAATGGAGCAAAGGCTGTAAATGATTTCAATATGCAGATAGAGGATAAGGAATTTATTGTATTTGTAGGCCCCTCTGGCTGTGGTAAATCAACCACTTTGCGTATGATTGCTGGGCTAGAAGCTATTACAGCAGGAGAACTAAAAATTGGGGATATGGTAGTCAATGGTATGGAGCCAAAGGATAGAGATATTGCAATGGTGTTCCAAAACTATGCCTTATATCCACATATGACGATCTTTGAAAATTTGGCTTTTGGATTACGGATGAGAAAGATTCCAGACATAAAGAAGGATAAAGAGGGAAATCCAATTCTTGATAAAAATGGGAAAGAAATTCCTATTATGAGACGTTATAACAAGCAAGAGTTAACTGAGAAGGTAGAAGAAGCTGCTGAAATTTTAGAGATTAAAGACTATTTAAAGAGAAAGCCTAAGGAGATGTCTGGAGGACAAAGGCAGAGAGTTGCGTTAGGTAGAGCGATTGTCAGAAAGCCTAAGGTAATGCTATTAGATGAGCCTCTATCTAATCTAGATGCAAAGCTTCGTACTCAGATGCGTAGTGAGATTGTAAAGCTTCATAAAAAATTACAAACCACCTTCATTTATGTCACTCATGATCAGGTAGAAGCAATGACAATGGGAACAAGAATTGTTGTTATGAAGGATGGCTTTGTAAAACAAATAGACACACCTAAAAATTTATATCGCTATCCAGCAAACAAGTTTGTGGCAGGCTTTATTGGTACTCCACAGATGAACTTTTTTGAAGGAACTTTAAAGAAGGTCGGAGAAAAGGTACATATTAAATTTATGTATTCTGATGCAGAGGTTACAGTACCTTATTCTATGCTGATGAAAACTTTACCTCAATATCTAGATGGAAGCAAAGTTGTCTATATAGGCTTTAGAGCTGAAAATATTACTTTAGATGCTGAACAGGTAAAAGCAAGTAAGGCTAAAATAAAGGTTCGTATTTCTCACTCAGAGGAATTAGGTACTGAAACTTTAGTTTATGGAGATATCAATATGGAGGGAGATGGTTTTGCAGAAACAAGTACACGTGTAATTATCAAATCAGCAGGCTTTAAGGAATATGAGCCTGATAGCATCTGTGAAGCAGCTCTTGATATCAGTGGTATCCATTTATTTGATAAGGAAACAGAAGAAAGCATTATGCCACGTATTCCTAAATATAACAACATTGATTGTTCAGTTAAGAAGAATTCTTTGAACTTTTTAGGCTGTGAAGTTGCCCTGCCAGAAGCCATCTCCTGTGAACAAGGAAAGGGGGAATTGATTCTTCCTGTAACTGCTATAACCTTTAACGGAGATATTAAAGCTCAAGTGGTAGAAAATGAAAATATTAATGGTCAAAATTTAGTTTCCCTAGACTTAAACGGAAATAGATTATATGCGTTATCTGATCATCCATTAGATAAGGAAGAAATAGGCATTGGGCTAGATTTTAAGAATATCATCATTAAAATAGGAGGGACTGAAGTAGAGCCTATGCCAGAGATAAATGGGTTAGAAGGTACATTTGTTATGGATAAAATGTACGAAACCGTAACATCAAATGAAAAAGAAAGGAGGCAAAAGGTTACACACTATTCCTTACTGATTCAAGGTGTAAAATTTGAAGCACCAGCACATATTTATGAAAAAATGTTTGCAGTAACTTCTGGAAGAAAGGTATATAATTCCATTTTTAGATATGAATGGACACCCTATGATTTTAAAATTTCAGATTCAGGAATTGAAGCTAAAGTGTTAGAAATTCTAGATTATGGAACAGAAAAATTCTTGAAATGTAGTGTTGGAGAGAATATTCTTTTTGTCAAAGTTGATAAAGAATATAGTGGGAAGTTATATTTAGTTCCTGATGTGGGCAAGGTTAGTGTAATAGAAAGTGAAAGACAGATAAGAATCGTATAAAAAGTGAATAATAAATATTAATTTGTAAATTTAATTAAGGAGTGGGAGAACAAAATGAAAATAACAAATAAAATATTTAAAAAAATTTATCTAATCCTTGCTATGGCTTTGATCTTATGTGTAGCATTGCCACTGATATGCATTCCAACAGTTCAGGCAAAAGGAGATAATCTACTAAAAGATGATGCAAACGTAACCAATTCTGCAAGTTTTTCTACTGATACAATTTATCAAATTGTTACAGATCGCTTCTTTGATGGGGATCCTAGCAACAATCCAACAGGAGCCATTTTTGATAAGTCAAACAATCGAAAATATCATGGTGGAGATTGGGCTGGGATCACCCAAAAGATTAATGATGGATATTTAACAAATTTAGGTATAACTGCGATTTGGATTTCATCACCTGTTGAAAACATTTCAACCATAGATCCATCAAATAATAGTGCAGCTTATCATGGATATTGGGCTAAAGATTTTTATCGTACAAATCCTTACTTTGGTTCTGTACAGGATTTCAAGACCCTAGTTGATACTGCGCATAATGCTAATATAAAGGTTGTCATTGACTTTGCCCCTAATCATACATCTACTGCTGAGTATGGTAGCATGGTTTTCCCTGAGGATGGAAGATTATATAAGGATGGTCAATTAATTGGTGGGTTTAAAAATGATACCGCTGGCATTTTCAATCATGAGGAATGGACTGATTTCTCAACCTGGGAAAATGGTATTTATCATAGTATGTATGGTCTTGCTGATTTGAACCAAATGAATGGAACAGTTGATAGCTACTTAAAGGATTCCATCAATCTTTGGTTAGATTATGGAGTTGATGGTATTCGAGTAGATGCAGTTAAGCATATGCCTATGGGCTGGCAATCCAATTGGTTAAGTAGCATATATTCTCATAAGCCAGTCTTTGTATTTGGTGAGTGGTTTAATGGTGGTACAGGAAGTGATCCTGAAATGGATTGCTTTGCAAATGAAAGTGGTATGAGCTTACTTGATTTCCGTTTTGCAAATGCTGTTAGAAATGCATTAGGTAGTAAGACAATGTCTATGCAAGAATTTTATGATGTTGTTGTAGCAACAGAATCAGGCTATAAGGAAATTAATGATCAAGTAACCTTCATTGATAATCATGATATGTCAAGATTTATGACCTTGGCAAATAATAATTCAAGTAGTGTAGATACTGCTTATGTTGTGCAAATGACTTCAAGTGGCATACCAACTATATATTATGGCTCTGAGCAATATGCAACAGGCGCATCAGATCCAGACAACAGAGGAGATATGCCTTCTTTTAATACAAATTCTAAAGCATATAAGATTATTTCTAAATTAGCACCAATGCGTAAATCAAATCCAGCAGCTGCTTATGGTAAGACAACAGAACGTTGGGTGAATAGTGATGTATTAGTTTATGAGCGCACCTTTGGTAATAGTGTTGTTTATACAGCAGTAAACCGTAGCTCAACAACAGGCTATGATATTTCTGGGGCCTTCACTGCATTACCACAAGGTACGTATAGTGATGTTTTACAGGGACTTTGTGGCGGTGGAAATTTAACTGTAAAGAATGGTGCAATTGGAAGCTACTATTTAGGTGCAGGACAGTCTGCTGTATGGGAATACACAGCAACCTCTGAGGACGGTCCTGTAATAGGAAATATTGATCCTTTAATGGGTGTTGCAGGCAACACAGTTACGATTACAGGCTGTGGCTTTGGTTCAGTTGCAGGAACAGTAAGCTTTGGAACAAAGTCTGCTAATATTGTTTCTTGGTCTGATAGCTGTATCAAGGTAAAGGTGCCTTCTGTGACAGCTGGCTATTATAGCATTAAGGTTGTAACAAATGCTGGTGCATCTGTTTCTAATTATGCTCAATATAAGGTATTGACAGCAGAACAGGTGGCTGTTCGCTTTATAGCTAAAAATGCTTATACAGACTTTGGTCAAAATGTTTATATTGTTGGAAATTGTCTTGAACTAGGCAATTGGGATACAGATAAGGCAGTTGGACCATTCTTTAACTCAACTGCATCAATAGCAACCTATCCAAATTGGTTCTTTGATTTATCTGTACCTGCTGGTCAAAAGATTGAATTCAAATTTATAAAAAAGGATTCAGCAGGAAATGTGGTTTGGGAAGGTGGAACAAATCATGTTTATACAACCCCAACAGGAACAACAGGACAAGTAGAATTCTATTTCTACAACTAAAAATAAAGGAATAAATTTTCATATAGTTTATTCAAAATAATCTCAACCGATGAAAGCCATTGAGTTAAAGAAGAGTTCCTCCTCTCTCTTTTCTCTTCAATGGCTTTTTTCGATGTATATAAAAGTTTTCCAAATGGTTTTCAAAATTTATGTTGATATGAAATAGGGCAGCCTTGGTTGCTTTGTAGATGAAAGCAACATTAATTTCATTAATCTTCCTTTGACTATTATAAAATTAAAAAATGTATAAACTTAAATAAATATTAGCATATTTGAAAAAAGTATAGTATAATTAAGAAAGAAATATGCTGTAACAAATAGAAAAGAAAAAGTGTTTTGGTATCATTTTTAGTTTTAAAAACAGGTGAGGTGAAGGATAATGAAAGAAGAGTTTCGAGATCTTTTAACAGATAGTATAGAGGAAAGCAGGGTGATTCTGACAGGAATCCCTTATGATGGAAATGCATCAGTAGGAAAAGGAGCCTCTTTAGCTCCTAAGCGTTTACGTGAATTGTCAAAGCATCTTCCTCCTTTAACGAAGGATGGAAGTGACATTTCTTCTTGTAAAATTTTTGATATGGGAGATATTTCTTATAAAGGGGAAGCCTGTGAGGAGTATTTTAAAAGAATAGAACAGAGTGCTTGTACAACTTTATCACTAAATAAATTCAATCTTTTTATTGGTGGCGACCATTCCGTAGCAATCCCATTGCAGAAGGCTTTTTTAAAAGAAGCAAAAAGACAACATAAAAAAGCTGGCATCATTCATATTGATGCTCATCCTGATATTTGTGATGTTTATGAGGGAAGCCCTTATTCTCATGCCTGCCCAATAAGAAGAGCGATAGATGAAGGCTTTAATAAAAGCGATATTTTGCTGATTGGTATGAGAGGCTTTGAGCTTCAGGAGATAAAATACTTTGAGCAAAACAAAGAGATAGAAGTATTTTCTTCTTCAAATATAAATTTAATGGGAATTGACCCTATATTAAAAAGAATTAAGGAAAAGTTTAATGAGGATTATTTAATTTATTTATCCTACGATATAGATGCAAATGACCCTTGCTTTGCCCCTGGGACAGGCACTCCAGAGCCCTTTGGACTTCATAGTGCTGATGTGCTTAATATTATTCTATCCATTTTTAGCAATGTGAATGTTTTGGCAATGGATTTAGTAGAAATAGCACCTCCTTTGGATTGTAATGATATTACATCTTGGTTAGGACTAAAGACGTTATATGAAATTTTTAATATTATTAAGAATAAGGAGGAATAAAAGATGAAAAAACACACGATGCTAGATTGCTATGGAGCAAATCAAAATCAGCTAAATGATATAAAGCATATCAATGATTTATTAAACAAGCTGGTATATGTTTTAAAGCTAAACCCAATTTGTCCACCTCAGTTAATTCCTTATTATTATGGAAAGGTAAAGGAAGACATTGGAATTTCTGCGTTTATACTCTTAGAGGGAGGTCATATTACAATTCATACTTTTCCAATACGAGAATGTTATTTTGTAGATATATTAGCAGATTGTGAATATAATGAGGTGACCGCTAAGGAATTTCTCTTAAAGGAATTGCCACATCAGGAGGACAAGTCAATTTATAATTTGAAGGATCGCAGTAAACGTGGCTTTGAGATGCTACCTTATGATTCTTCATGTGATTTTGGTCCACATTTGATGACTGAACTACAACCTCAACAGGATCCAACTATGGAACAGTTATTTGACTTTTTGGAACAGCTGGTATTCAAAATTAATATGGATCCAATTACCAGACCCTATGTTTTAAAATCGACTCCAAGAAAACCAAAATATTTATCTGCAATAATTGTTATAGCTCAATCCCATATAGCTTTACATTATAATTACAAAACTAAAATACTATATGCTGATATATTTTCTTGTGCTCCATTTGACTACTCTAAGGTAAGTGAGCTATATGCACCTTTGGGAAAGGTTACTGCAAATGAACTAACCTCTAGAGGAACTAAACATATTTATAAAGTGAAATCTTCAGTTTCTAAGGAATCCTTACAGATTTCTATGAGGTGGCAAAAAAATTTAAAGAAAAAGGGAATCTGATTGAATTTAGATTAAGAAAAAGAAGTGGTAAGATGTTTGTAGACACAAAAAAAGTGTTTATAAACATCTTTTTTTATTTATAAAAATAAATACTTCTCCCTAGGGAGAAATGCGGAGGTACATAAAAAATGTATAAGAATAATTTAGAAAATATTTTTTAAATTTTCTTTACTATTATAACCACATAAAGCATTTCATTCTTATTTTGACATTCTATGTATCTGGTGGTATAATTCCCTATGTTGTCGAGGTGGTAGGTATGACACGAGAACAAGAGGATTTAACGCTTGGATCTCCATTTAAAAGAATTTTATTCTTTAGTATTCCCTTAATGTTTTCTAATTTATTGCAGGTTTTATTCAATATGTCTGATGTGGCGGTTGTGGGAAGATTTGGTTCTAAGGAAGCCTTGGGGTCTGTTGGATCTACAACTACCTATGTTGTATTATTTACAGGGATTTTGATTGGAATTGGTAGTGGAATAAATGCTTTAATTGCTCGGTTTTTGGGCGCTAAGGATAATGAGCGTGTGGCACGCATTACTCATACTGGATTATGGCTCAGTTTAATTTTAGGAGTTATTTTATTAGCATTAGGCATGGGATTGGTACGACCTATGCTTATCTTGTTAAATACCAAGCCTGAATTATTAGAGGATGCTGTAATCTATGTTTATATTGTATTTTTAGGGCTTCCTGCCCTAGCTATTTATAATTATGGAAATGGAATCTTAAGTGCAGATGGGGATACTAGGCGTCCGCTAATTTATTTGGCAATTGCAGGTGTAATTAATATTTTATTGAATTTACTCTTTGTCATTGTCTGTCATTTATCTGTGGTTGGAGTTGCCTTAGCAAGTATCATTTCACAATATATTTCTGCAATTTTAATTTTAGGAACTTTAATTCTTACAAATCGTCCCTATCAGCTAAAATTGAGAAATTTAAAGATTCATAAAAAAGAGGTCAAGGAAATTTTGTCCTTAGGACTTCCTGCCGGAATCCAAAATGCGATTTTTTCTATGGCAAATCTTTTTATCCAGTCTGGTGTGAATAGCTTTGATACCATAATAGTAGAGGGGAATGCGGCAGCAGCAAATTCAGATACCTTTGTTTATGATGCCATGGCGGCGTTTTATATGGCTACCTCAAGCTTTATTGCACAGAATTTTGGAGCTGGCAAGAAAAAAAGTATTTTAAAATGCTATTTTATTGGTCTATTCTATTCAGGGTTGATTGGTTGTGTTTTGGGATTTGGATTGGTATTCTTAGGAAGAAATTTTTTATCTCTATTCACAAGTGATCAGGAAGTGGTAGAAGCTGGAATGAGCAGGTTGATTGTTATGGGATGTTCTTATTTTGTTTCATCATTTATGGATTGTACAATTGCAGCTTTAAGGGGCTTAGGGAAAACCTTTATTCCTATGCTGTTATTGATATTGGGCTCCTGTGTCTTTAGAATCATTTGGGTTTATACTATTTTTGAGCATTTTAAGACCATTACAGCACTATATCTTTTATATCCTGTATCGTGGATAATTACTGCAATTTCAGTCATGATATATTTCGTTTTTGTATATAGAAGAATGAATTTGGAAAGAATAATTTAAAAAGTATAGCTAAACACTTTTCAAACGTAAAGTGAAATGCTATAATAAGACAAGAAAGAGGGGTTCATATGAGTAAAAATTTAAAGGGTTCTAAAACTGAAGCTAATCTATTATTTGCTTTTGCTGGGGAAAGTCAGGCAAGAAATAAATATACGTATTTTGCTTCAAAAGCTAAGAAGGAAGGCTTTGAGCAGATTGCTGCATTATTTTTAGAAACTGCGGATAATGAAAAAGAGCATGCAAAGATGTGGTTTAAGCTTTTAGGAGGTATTGGCTCAACAGCTGAAAATTTAAAAGCTGCAGCTCATGGTGAGCATGAGGAATGGACAGATATGTATGATCAATTTGCTAAAGTGGCAGATGAAGAAGGATTTCCTGAAATTGCAGCCAAATTTAGAGGTGTTGCAGCAATTGAAAAGCATCATGAGGAAAGATATCTTGCACTACTTTCTAATGTAGAAGCAAATGAGGTCTTTTCAAAAAAGACAGGTCTTCATATCTGGAAATGTAGAAATTGTGGGCATATCGTTGTGAGTGAAAGTGCTCCTGATGTTTGTCCAGTTTGTGAGCATCCACAAAGCTATTTTGAATTAGAGGCAAAAAATTATTAATATAGTTATAGAGAATCATTAAGATTCTCTTTTTTCTTTTTTAAAAAGATAGTAAAATAGACTAATAAATTAGATAGTTCAATGATATTTTTATCAAAAGAAATCGATTTTTAAAAAAACTCTGTCAAAAGTAAACGTTTACTTGTATCTTGTTAAAAAAATTAATGTATAATAAGGGTGAAGAAAAGAAATGATATAACTT
>JAIEEQ010000081.1:20532-44500 GCA_029067355.1 Anaeroplasmataceae bacterium
GAATATTTATGAAAGAAAATAAAGTATCTTTTCAAGATGAAGTAAATTTACTTTGTGAAAATGCTGCAAAGGCATTAGATGCTTATGCATCTTTCACACAAGAGCAAATTGATTATATTGTTGCAAAATGCTCTGTTGCTGCATTAGATAAGCATGGAGAACTTGCAAAGCTAGCAATAGAGGAAACCAAGCGTGGAGTATTTGAGGATAAAGCAACAAAGAATTTATTTGCTTGTGAATATGTTACTCATAATATGAAGCGTACAAAGACTGTTGGTGTAATTAGTGAGGATCCTGTAACTGGTATTACAGAGCTTGCTGAGCCTGTTGGTGTTGTTGCAGGTATCACTCCTGTTACCAATCCAACTTCAACTGCAATTTTTAAAGCATTAATTTGTTTAAAAACTAGAAATCCAATTATTTTTGCATTTCATCCTAGTGCTCAGATGTGTTCTGTGGCAGCTGCAAAAGTTGTATATGATGCAGCCATAGAGGCTGGAGCACCAGAGTATTGTATTCAGTGGATTGAGCATCCTAGTATGGATGCAACGAGTGCTTTGATGAATCACCCAACCGTTGCAACAATTCTTGCAACAGGTGGAAATGCGATGGTTAAGGCTGCTTACTCCTGTGGAAAGCCTGCTTTAGGTGTAGGCGCTGGAAATGTTCCTGCATATATGGAAAAGAGCTGCAATATTCGTCAAGCAGTGAATGATATTGTAATGTCTAAATCCTTTGATAATGGTATGATTTGTGCTTCAGAGCAGGCAGTTATTATAGATAAAGAAATCTATGATGAGGCTGTTGCTGAGTTTAAATCTTATGGTGTATATTTTGTAAGTCCTACGGAAAAGAAGAAGCTTGAAAAATATATGTTTGGTGTTGAGAAGGATGAGGATAAGCCTTTAGCAAAATTGAATCCAGTTCTAGTTGGTAAGAGTGCAAGCTTTATTGCCCATGAAGCAGGCTTTGAAGTTCCAGCCAATACGGTCATTTTATGTGTTACTTGTAAGAGTGTTGGAGTGGAAGAGCCTTTAACTCGTGAGAAGCTATCACCAGTTCTTGCTGTTTTAAAATCTAAATCTACGGATGAGGGTATTGATCTTGCAAAGAAGATGGTAGAATTTAATGGTTTAGGTCATTCTGCTGCAATTCACACTGCGGATGAGGCATTAACAAAACGCTTTGGAGACATCATCCCAGCAATTCGTATTATTGCAAATTCACCTTCTACCTTTGGTGGTATAGGAAATGTTTATAACTCCTTTATTCCATCCTTAACCCTAGGCTGTGGCTCCTATGGCCATAACTCTGTTGCGGGTAATGTATCTGCAATTAATTTATTAAATGTTAAGAAAGTAGGTCAAAGAAGAAACAATATGCAATGGTTTAAGGTTCCTGCTAAAATTTATTTTGAAAGAAACTCAATTGAATACTTACATCAAATGAAGGAAATGAGCAAGGTTATTATTGTGACTGACCGCTCAATGGTGGATTTAGGCTATGTGAATCGTGTAACTGATCAGTTAAAGCTTAGAAGCCCTGAAGTTCAGCATCAATTATTCTGTGATGTAGAGCCAGATCCATCCATCCAAACCGTTTTAAAGGGTGTACAATTGATGCGTTCCTTTGAGCCAGACACCATTATAGCATTAGGTGGTGGTTCTGCAATGGACGCTGCGAAGGGAATGTGGTTGTTCTATGAGCATCCTGAAGTAAACTTCAATGATCTTAAACAAAAATTTATGGATATTCGTAAGCGTGCCTTCCAGTATCCAGAATTAGGAAAAAAGGCAAATTTGGTTTGTATTCCTACAACTTCTGGTACAGGATCTGAGGTTACACCATTTGCTGTTATTACTGATAAGGTTGAACATAAGAAGTATCCTTTAACAGATTATTCTTTAACTCCAACGGTAGCAATTATTGATCCAGCATTAACTATGAGCTTGCCAAAATCTATTACTGCGGACACAGGTATGGATGTATTAACTCATGCTACGGAAGCCTTTGTTTCTACATTAGCCTCTGATTTTACAGATGGTTTAGCAATTCAGGCAATTAAAATGGTGTTTGCATATTTAGAGCGTGCCTACAAGAATGGTGCAAATGATCCAGAAGCTCGTGAGAAGATGCATAACGCTTCAGCACTAGCAGGTATGGCTTTTGCTAATGCCTTCTTAGGTATGAATCACTCCATGGCACATAAGATTGGTGGAGAATTCCATGTTCCTCATGGTCGTGCAAATGCAATTTTACTTCCATTTACTGTTCGTTACAATGGAACAAAACCTCAAAAGCTTTCTACTTGGCCTAAATATAATTATTATAAGGCAGATGAAAAGTATGCAGAGCTTGCTAGAATTTTAGGCTTACCTGCATCCACAGTAGAAGAGGGTGTTGAATCTTATGCAAAGGCTTGTGGTGAGCTTGGTATGAGATGTGGTATCAAAATGAACTTTAAGAGTCAAGGAATAGATGAGGCAATGTATTTGGCTTCTTTAGAAAAACTTGCTTATCTTGCTTATGAAGATCAATGCTCTCCTGCAAATCCAAGAGTTCCAATGGTAGAAGATATGCAAAAGATTTTAAAGGATGCTTATTATACTGAGGAATTCTTTGAAAAGGAAAACTAATATATGCTAACACCTAAGCAAAAGGCATATTTGAAAAGCTTAGCTCATCCATTAAAGGCTTGTTTTCAAATTGGAAAAGAGGGCTTAAGTGAAAATTTAAGAACAGATTTGTTGAATTACTTAAAAAAACATGAGCTAATGAAAGTAAGCATATTAAACAATTCTAATGTGTCCTTAGATGAAATTGAATTCTTTTTAACTGAAGTTGGAATTGAGCTTGTTCAGAAAATAGGTCATACCTTAGTTTTATACAAGCATTCTGAGGATGCAAAAAATCCAATTGTAATTCCTATGAAAAAAATATAAATTTATGTAAAAAGCAAGAAATTCAAGTAGTTATATCTTGCTTTTTATTTGTGAATTAGGTAAAATTATGTAGGGAAAAGTTTAATTAGGTTTAAATATTAAAAGGAAGGAAAGATATTCTATGCCAGAAAAGAAAACTTCATCCACAAATAATACTGGAAAGAGAAGTTCAGAAAAAGAAAAGACTTCAGTTCAAACAAAGACTGCAAGTGAAACGAAAAAGACTGTATCTGCCAAAACGACTAGTACAGTAAAGAAGACAGAACCAGCAAAGACGACTACTAAGTCTAAAGAGGCGACGACTTCAGCTAAAACAGCTAGTACAGTAAAGAAAACGGAACCAGCAAAGACAACTACTAAGTCTAAAGAGGCAACGGCTTCAACAAAAGCAGCTAGTGAAGTGAAAAAGTCTGAGTCAGTAAAGTCTGCAAGTGAATCAAAAAAGGTTGAATCAACTATGAAGCAGGAGCCAAAGAAATCTAAATCTAGTTCTGAAAAGGAAAAAAGAACAATTAGTGTACAAATGATTTCTATTTTTTCCTTAGTAGGTGCTGCTTTATTAGCAGGATTACTTATTGTAATTATACTTTCTGTTCAATCTTGTTCTCAATCAAATGAAGAGTATCAAAATCAGTATAAAACTTCAACAAAGGTTGAATATGAAGCAGAAATACTAGGAACAGTAAAAAGAAATATTCCTGAAGAAACTAAAAATGAGGGAATGTCATCTGTTGGATACCCAACTTATGGATCAACTTTAAGAGATAGTATTGGTACTTCTGAGGATAAAGTTGCTATCAGAAATGCTTTGATTCGTGAATCTGAGTATTTAACAACGGTTAACACTTGGAATGGTGCACAAGGAAAGGCATTTAAAACGTATAATCGTATGGATTCTAAGGGGAATCTATATTTAAATGATGATCCTTATTTAGATGCTGATGGAAACCAAAGAACGCTTTATAAGCATACTGCATCAGAGGGATTATATTTAGGTAATGTATCTGATGATGAGAAAGCGGTAATTAAGCAAATTCATATGTCTCCAAGAGGTTATGATAGAGGCTATGGTGTTACAGGAGTATATGCCCCAGCTGGAGAGGTTGTAAAGGTAGAGCTTTCTGCTGAGGATATGGAAGCCACAGGAGGAATTGTTGTTCATATTGGACAGGCATTGTTTAATGGTAAGGCTAACAATATTTGGGCTGCTAAAAATGCTATGAATCGTTTTCCTGTCATTATGAATACGATGGTAATTTCTAAAGAATTATCTGAATATGATGAGGAACGAGGCGTCTATACTGCTTATATTGGTTCCTTTGTTGGAGGACCAGTATATATTAGAAATGAGAGAGTTCCATTTACGGTTACAATCTCTGGAGCGGTTACATATTCTCATTTCATTTTAGGATATACTACGGAAGAAGAATTTGAAGAAAATAAAAAATCATCTGCACCTTATTTTGACTTAGAGGTTTGGGAATATGGTGTACTTCATTCAGGACCTAAGAGATATGCAGAAGCCTTTAGTTATGAAGAAATTTATGATGCTGGTATTTTATGGGAAAAAATATCCTTAGTTTCTACACAAGTTAACAGACAAGGAATTGTATTCCTGTATGACCCATTTGTTGCTGCAGGAGCAGCTGTTGCTTTCCCAGGTCAAGGATCAGTGAATTGTCCTATGGGATGGATGTCAGGCTCATTAAATTATAAATCTTTTGTTAATGGTGGAGCATGGGGAAATATGCATGAGTATAACCATAATTTCCAAGGCTTCGGCTTAGGAAATGGTGGAGAGGTTACAAATAACTCTTTAAATTTAGTATCATATAGCTTATTTACCAGAATTTCAGCAAACCGAGAAATAGGTACTGTGAATGAGGGACTAAGTGGTTGGAACAGATACACGAGTGCCACATGGGCTTTACAAGAAATAACAGAGAATCGATATAGCAATGGAAAATATGGTTTGGCAATTTATGCGAATATGCTACATAATTTTGGTCAGGAAATCTATATAAACTCTGCAAAAACTTCAGGCGGACAAAGTGTAGATAAATGGTTTTTAGCAACAATGAATGCTTCTAAGCATGATATGACGTATTATTATAAGGACTTAATTGGATATGATGTATCAGAGGCAGTTCTTTCAGAGGCAAAGACTAAAAACTATCCAATGTTTGTTCCTGTTTCCTCCATTTATCAAACAGGTAGAAGCTTCAATTATGAGGGTGAAAAGAAGTATATTGAAACTATGCAGCCTTATGTAATTCCATACGGCGAGGATTATTTAATTGATTTAAATCAATATGTCTTTGAATCTAATATTTATCAGGGTGGAAGTATTGTGATTCCAGATGGATTTAGCTATAAAATTAAAAATATCACTCAGCCAGAAAATGGAGCAATTACAGATCAAGGTGAAAATATATTTAAATTTACTCCAAATGAAAATAACCGTTCAGGAAAAATTTATGTCACATTAGAAATCACTAAGGATGATGGTGCCTTTAAGGTAGACGATGTGGATTTAGTTTTAGAATTTGAGCAATCTCATGAAATGAATAAAACTATGCTTGAAAGAACAACCTATACTTATAGTGCAGATAAAATGTATTCAAGTGCAACAGAAGCCTTTGAGGCAGGATATGCAAATTATTCTGATAAAAAGGAAGGAGATAACCAAAATCCTATTTTAAATGGTAAGGTTGTTCAAAATGGTAATGCTGAAGTATGGTTTACAGAAGCAGAGCAGATGCAAGATAATCAAATTGTTGAAGTTACGGGTAAGATGTATATTGATGAAACAGGTAAATATCGTATAGCTTTAAGAGGACGATACGATTGTGCCTTATATGTTTCGTTAGATAATGGAAAGACGTATGAGCTTGCAGCAACCTATAAGCAAACTACAACCTCAAGTCCAAACTTCGCAGCAGATGTGAATAAGATTATTACAGATCCTAGTATAGAGAAGCCATCTTATTATCAGGATTATGAAATGTCTGCGGATAGCTGGTTATACTTTAAGGCAGTTTTAGTAGTAAGGAATACAAAACCATTTAGCTTTATTGGTGTTGGCTGGGGTAAATTCACACCAGAGGCTCCTATATTAGATGCTGATGGTAATGAAATTGGTACAATTCCAGAAAGTGTTCAGGTTAGCTATGCTAATGCATATCGTCCAGATTATGAGTTTAATCATACGAAATTTGAAACGGATTATTTCTACAAAAGAGAATATACATATAACTATGCAAATAACATTACCTTTACGGAACCAGCTACGATAGTTACCTCTGCAAATTATTCTCCATGGGATAAAGAAAATCATAAATTAGAGAATTTAGTAGATGGAGATAAGTCAACCTATATTCATACGAATTATACTGCTTCTGAGACAAAGCCTCTTGTTATAGCAGTAGACTTAGGTAAAGAGATAACTGCAAATCAAATGACAATGTTTACTCAGCCAAGAGCAGATTATCATTGTCCTACAACATTCCTATTAGAAGGTAGCTTAGACGGACAAAATTATTTTAAAATTGGTTCTTTTTCTGATATGAAAGTTGCAAACTATTCTGTTGTTGCAAATTTTGAAGAAACAACATTTAGATATTACCGAATTAATATAACAAAATCTTCTAATCGATATGTCATATTAAGTGAAATACAGTTTGCAAACATATTTGAGGTTCCAAATGGAGTTCATATATCCTTAGATAGTGAGGGAGTAACCTTAAAAGGAAAGTGGAATTCTGAAAGCATGATGTCCTCCTTTGGACATTCATTCACTGGAAAGAAAAACTCTACAATTGAGTATGAATTTGAAGGAACAAGATTTGGAATTTTATCTTCAAATAAGCTAGGACATGGATTTGAAGTTTATATTGATGGTAAAAAGATTGATTCCATAGACTTAAGAGAAGACACGAACAGAATTTTGATGAGTTATCTTTCTCCAGAATTAGATCAAGGAACACACAAGGTTAAAATTGTTTGTACAGGAACTGCGAATGTTGATTCCTTAGTATATTGGAAATAATATTCTTTAAAGGAAACTTACTTTTAAGTTTCCTTTTTTCTTTGAATAACTGAATTTTCATATGGAGTAACCTTCTTTTAATTTGCAAATTATAGATTTTTTCATTTAGAAATTTAAATCTTTTTGAAGAGTTCAGTGTTTTTTGTTTCATTTTAAATCATATTTTGTTATAATAAAATGAATGAGGATGTGAAATTATGAAGCGAATGATTTTAGTAGATGGAAATTCATTAATGTATAGAGCCTACTATGGAATGGCGGCAGTAGGAAATTTAACTCAAAATTCAAAAGGATTATACACAAATGCGATTTTTGCGTTTGTAAGAATGATGAATCACCTAATTAATAGCAAATATGATGCAATATTAGTAGCATTTGATGCAGGGAAAAAGACACTTCGTCATGAATGGATGACAGAGTATAAGGCTGGACGACCTCCAATGCCAGATGAATTTAGAATGCAGATTGCTTATATCAAGCAATATTTAGAAATTATGCGAATTAAGCAGTATGAACAGAATTTGTATGAAGCAGATGATATTATAGGAACAATGGCAAAGAAAGCGGAAGCAGAAGGCTATCATGTGGACGTATATTCATCAGATAAGGATTTATTACAATTGGTTAGTCCAAATACGACAGTTCATTTAACAAAAAAGGGAATGACGGATTTAGAGGATTATACTCCTGAAACCTTTTATGATAAGTATCAGATTCAGTATTCTCAATTTGTCGATTTGAAGGCAATGATGGGAGATAAAAGTGATAATCTTCCAGGGATTCCGGGCATTGGTGAAAAAAAGGCCGTGAAGTATTTACAAGCCTTTGGCTCCTTAGATGAAATTATTGCACATAAGGATGAAATAAAAGGGGCTGATGGAATCAAAATCCAAGAAAATTATGAAAAGGCCTTACTATGCCGTAAAATGGCTACAATCATTCAAGATTTTGATATTGCCATTACAGTAGAGGATACAGTGAAGAAGGAATATGACAGGGATAAGCTGATTTCTTTTTATCAAGAACTTGAATTTCGTTCTTTATTAAAGGAGGTTTCCTATGGGAGTGGTGAAATATCTAAGGACACTAAGAAGACAGAGTATGAAATAATCACAGATGTATGGAGATTAAAAGAGATTTTATTACCCTATTCTGCATTTATTTTTGAAACCTTTGAGTATAACTATCATAGATATCCATTATTGGCTATGGGAATAAAGAATAAACTGGGTACCTTTATAGTGAAGCAGGATATGCTATATTCAAGTATAGATTTTCAATTGTTTTTATCAGAAGAGAATCATAAATCCATATATGACTATAAACGTGCTTATGTTCTTTTAAAACGATTAGGCTTTGAACTCATAGGTATTGATTTTGATTTGCTACTGGCAAGCTATGTTTTGAATCCTTCCTTGGGAAAAGAGGAATTTAAGGTTGTCAGTGATTACTTTGATTATTCAGATGTTTTATATGATGAGCAGGTTTATGGCAAGGGGGTCAAAAAAGCCATCCCAGAAAATGAGGACTTGTTATTTCAGCATATTGCAAAAAAGGTCAACTGTGTTTATTTTCTTAAGAATGACTGTCTTGCAAAATTAAAAGAAACCAATCAGTTGTCTTTAATGACCGAAATCGAGATTCCATTATCTCGTGTTTTAGGAAAAATGGAGTATGAAGGAATTCGTATTGATTTAGAAGAATTAGAGCGTCAGAAGAGCTTTTTAGAGGCTGATATTGATGAGCTTACAGATAAAATTTACCAGTATAGTGGTGAGGTATTTAATATTGCCTCTCCAAAGCAACTGGGGACGATTTTATTTGACAAGCTAGGAATTCCCTATCCAAAAAAAAAGGCAACCAGCTATTCTACGGATATAGAGGTATTACAGCACGTTCAGGGCTATCACCCTATTATTGATTGTATTATTGAATATCGTGCAAAAACAAAGCTATATTCTACGTATATTTTAGGCTTAAAGGAACAAATTTTTGATGATCAAAAGGTTCATACTATCTTTCAGCAGGCTTTGACAACTACGGGAAGACTATCTAGTGTAGATCCCAATCTTCAAAATATTCCAATTCGTACAGAGGAGGGACATCTAATCCGTAAGATGTTTGTTCCATCAAATCCAAATCATATTTTATATTCCGCAGATTACTCTCAGATTGAGCTTAGAGTTTTAGCACATATGGCAAAGGTTGATAAGCTGAAACAGGCTTTTATCTCTAATGAGGATATACATGCAAAGACAGCCTCTGAGGTTTTTGATAAAAAAGAGATTACGAAAGAAGATCGTAGACGTGCAAAGGCGGTGAACTTTGGCATCATCTATGGAATATCTGCCTATGGACTGGCAACTGACTTAGGAATTACGAATATTGAGGCCTCTAATTTTATAAAAAGATATTTTGAGGTTTATCCTGAAATAAAGGATTTTATGGATCATACGATTGACTTTTGCCAGAAGAATGGCTATGTTCAAACCTTGAAAAATCGTATTCGCAGAATACCAGAAATTAATTCCAAAATCTATATGCAAAGAGAGTTTGGGAAGCGTATGGCAATGAATGCCCCTATTCAGGGGACAGCTGCGGACATCATTAAGCTAGCTATGATTAAGGTGGATCAGGAAATTGAGTCTCGTAGACTTAAAAGTAAGATGCTGATTCAGGTACACGATGAGCTAGTATTTGAGGTTTCAAATGGAGAAGAGGACATATTGCTTGAGCTTGTTAGAAGAAATATGCAAACCGCAATGGAGCTTGATGTTCCTCTTGTTGTAGGTGATTCCTTTGGTAAAAACTGGTATGAGGTGAAATAATGGATGCAATTAAAAATAGAAGAAGTGTAAGAGAATATGATCTTACAAAGAAATTGGATTTTGAAACATTAAAGAAACTTTGTATAGCGGCTGAGGCAGCTCCAACAGCTAGGAATCAAAGGAGTAGAGAATATATAATTATTGATGATGAGAAAATAATTCAAAGGATTTCTATGGTTTCTAAGGGGGCTATGGTACTAAGCAATTGTAATACCTGTATTGCAGTTTTAGGAAGGAATAAGGAGGAGCTGACTACGCCCTCTATGCAGGAGCAGGATTTAGCTTGTGCAGTAGAAAATATTTTAATAGAGGCAACAGATTTAGGAATTGGAAGCTGCTATATTGGAATTTATCCCTTAGAGGAACGTATCACTTTCTGTAATGAACTTTTAGAGGTTAAAAATGGTGCTTATACATTTGCCTTAGTGGCCTTAGGCTATCCTAAAGATCATAAAGTTTTTTATGATAAAAATAAATTTAATGATGATGTAATTCATCATAATAGGTATTGATATGCCAGAGCTACCAGAGGTTGAGGTGGTAAGGGCCACTCTAGAAAACCAGCTTGCTGGCTTAACAATACTTGGAATAGATTGTTATTATGAGCCAATTATTGAAAATCTAGTGGTATTTAAAACCAAAGTTATTGATAGAAAAATCTGTGCAGTAAAGCGGTATGCCAAGTATTTGATTTTTATTTTAGAAGATGGAGCCTTTCTTTCTCACTTGCGAATGGAGGGGAAATACTTTTATGTTCCAAAGGATTATCCAATTTCAAAGCATCAGCATATTGTTTTCCATTTAAGCAATGGAAATAAATTAATTTATCAGGATGTTAGAAAATTTGGAAGAATGGAATATAAATCTTTAGATGAAATCTACTCTACTCCTCCAATTTCAAAGCTTGGTGTGGAAGCCAATTCAAAGGAGTATAATTTAGAGGAATTGTATCAAAAACTTGCGAATAAACGCATTCCAATTAAAACGATTTTATTGAATCAAGAATTTATTTCAGGCTTAGGAAATATTTATGTTGATGAGGTACTATATGCCTCTCATATCTGTCCATTACGAATAGGAGCAGAAATAAAGAAGGAGGAGCTTGAACAGATCCTTCTGATGAGTCAAGCTATATTAGATGAGGCAATTCGGCAAAAAGGAACGACCATACGCTCCTATACCTCATCCTTAGGTGTTTCAGGAAATTACCAGACCTTTTTAAAGGCTCATTCAAAAGAGTTTTGCCCCATATGTGAAAAACGCTTGATCATTGAAAAAATTGGTGGACGAACTAGCTATTATTGTAAGAAATGTCAAAGGTGAAGAAATGAGAAAGGTAGTAGGAATAACTGGTGGTATTGCCAGTGGGAAAAGCACAGTATGTCAATATTTAGCATCCTTGGGCTATCCTGTGATTGATTCTGATAAAATATCTAAAAATCTGAGTCAGAAGGGGATGCCACTTTATGAGGCAATTCGTAATGCCTTTGGAGATAGGTTTTTGAAAAAAAATTTAGAATTGGATAGACAAAAATTTGGGCATTATGTTTTTGAGCATCCAGAGGAATTAAGTAAATTAAATGCAATTTCTCATCCTCTTATTGTAGAAGAAATTAAGAAAATGCTAAAAAAAATGCCAGATACACTTATTTTTTTAGATATTCCGTTACTTTTTGAGGCTAAACTTTCGTATTTATGTGATACAATAGTATGTGTTTATGTAAATGAAGAAACACAAATCAAACGGCTTATGGAGAGAGATGGCATATCTAAAGAATATGCTGAGCTAAAAATTTCTGCTCAGATGCCGTTAGATGAAAAAAGAAAAAGGTCTAATTATGTTGTTGAATCAATGGAGGACATAAATAGAACAAAAGAAAATATTCATATGATAATAATGAAATTAAAAGGAGAATAAATATGGCTAAAATCATTGAAACGAATGAAAAACAAACAGAGGAGCTTTTGCAGACGCATTACTATAAAACCTCTTATGAAAAATTAAAGGAGTGTTATCTTAATTTTTTGGATCACTCTAGAATATCTGTTATTTCTATTGATGACAACTATCTAGAAATCTATGCAGAAAAACCACATATGTCAATTCAGGCAAAGATTATTGAACAAAATCCTGTGGAAACGTCTATTGATTTTTATATTGATGCAGAGTTTTTGTTTGGAAATAAGAAAAAAATTTATATCTTTTTAATGGCTGTTTATCAGGAATTGGGGAAGAATTTTGAGCTTAAGGGATTAAGCTTACATAAGTAATAGGAGGTATTTATGGAAACATTAGCGCTTAAAAAACTAAATATATATTCTAGCTTTAGCTTATCTAGTGATGATGTTTCTACATTGTCCTTGCTTTATGCACCACTCATTGGAAGTGATGCAATTATGCTATATTTTGGATTGACCTCCTTACTTGAAAGAAACAATTTGAAAAGTGAAAGCTATCTTCATCAAGAAATTTATGATTTATTTGATTTGAGTGAAAAGAATTTTTTAAAGGCAAGATATCAGCTTGAGGGAATTGGACTCCTATTAAGCTATGAGGCTGGAGAGGAGCTCGTTTATGGAATATGCCCGCCACTTTCTCCTAAAAACTTCATTAAGGACGCAACGCTTGGGCTATATTTGTCCTCTAAAATTGGTAAAGAGCTTTCAGATAAGATTTATAATCATTTTAAGATAGCAAAGATTGATAAAACTAGATTTAAAAACATTACAAAAAATTTTGAGGATGTTTATACTTCAGTTTTAAACGATGATGCTGGATTCTCAAAATTTCAGTATTTATTAGGTAGAAAGCCTGTGGGAAATATTAAAATCAATAATAAAAAATTTAATTTTGAACAATTTCAATCTTTAATTAATATGGATTATTTAGAAACAGGGATTACAAAGCAATTTCGAGATCAAATTATAAATTTAGCTTTTGTTTATGCCTTTGATGAAATGCAGATGTCTAATCTGTACAATGAATCTGTTAATCAAACGGGGCTATTTGATTATCGTTTATTGAAGAAGAAGGCAAATATTTTATACAGCTATTTGCATCATATGGATGCTCCTAAGCTAATTACAAAAGAAGAAGAAAACATTGAAAGTGTAGATTTAATTGAATATTTAGACAATGCTTCACCTTCTGAGATCTTGGCAAATATGATGCCAAATTTTCCACCAAAGTATTTAAATACGATAGAAGATATTTATGCAAATATTGATTTGCCTAAAGGTGTATTAAACTGTATGATTATTAAAGTACTAAAGGAAAAAAGTGGAGAGCTTCCTACACTAGCATATTTTAAAAAGGTTAGTGAAACCTGGGTTAGCCACAATATTTTTACGACAAGTGATGCGATTAAATATTCTACTACTTTTGAGGAAAATGAATCTTCAGCCTCAAAGAAAAGAAATGACAAATATAAGACAGGAGGCTTTGATACTCTATGAAAAAACTGAATCTAGAATCAAATCAGAGTGCTGTTCATGAATTTGTAGAGGAATTAAAGAAGGAGCCTCTTTTACAAGAATATGATATAACAGCAGCGAATGCTAATGATTTTTATATGCTTAAGGAGCAAAGAAACAATTGTTCTTCCTGTAAGGGGCTTGCTCATTGTAGAAATACGAATGAAGGACATGCTTTACATTTTGAAAACGAAGAGTTTGTTTTAGTTCCATGTAAATATAAAAAGGAAGCAAATCGTCTAGCAAAGGAAAATCAAAGAATTAAGACATTATTTATTTCTAAAAGTATCCTAAACTCAGACCTAAAGGATTTTGACGCAACAACCCCAAATCGAAAGAAGATTTATGAGTATATTTTAAAATTCATTCAACAATATCAGGAAAATATCTTTATGAAGGGATTATATCTATATGGCAATTTCTCTACGGGTAAAACCTTTATTTTAGGCTGTATTGCCAATGAGCTTGCTAGAAAAGGAATTGAGTCTTTAGTGATTTATTTTCCAGATTTAGTTGTAGAATTAAAGAATTCCATTGGGAATTCAAGATTAGAGGAATTAATCAATTATCTAAAAAGTGTTGATGTTTTATTATTAGATGATTTAGGCAGTGAAAATATGACCCCATGGCTTAGAGATGAGGTGTTAGGGCCTATATTAAATTATCGTTTGATGGAAGAAAAGCCTATTTTTATTTCTTCTAATATTGATCCAACAACTGAGGATTTACGTATGCATTTAAGCATAACAAAGGCTTCCTCTGATCAGCTTAAGGGGGCAAGAATTCAATCTAGATTAGAAGGACTCGTTGTTCCTATTGAGCTTGACAATAGCTCTTACAGAAGATAAAGTTAGGAATGATATTGTTTTTTAAAAGGGATTGGTATATAATATAAGTAAATTGATGAAAAAGGATATGATTTTGTATTGTCTTTATTCAAGAGAGGATGTAGAGGTGGAAGCATCTGTAAAGGATACAGAATTACTCCCTTTGGAGATGGATGGAGGAAATGCCATTTCGTTTGATTCGCGTTAAGAATTTTTGAGGTGTTAGATTGATTCTAAAATTAAGGTGGTACCGCGATTATATCGTCCTTTTATAGGGACGATTTTTTTGTTTAAAAGGAGGAAGAAAAATGATTAAGGTAACGTTAAAGGATGGAAGTATTAAAGAGGTTGAAAAAGGAAAGTTAGTCATAGAGATTGCAAAGGAGCTATCTTTAAGTCTTGCAAAAAAAGCATGTGTAGCAAGAGTAGATGGTGTCTTAGTAGATTTGAAAACCGCAGTAGAGAAGGATTGTAGCCTAGAGTTGATTTTATTTGAGGATAAAGAAGCGCTGGATATATTGAATCATTCCTGTGCTCACTTGCTAGCTCATGCCATGCATAGATTATATCCTGATACCTGCTTTGGTGTTGGCCCCGCAATTGAAGAAGGATTTTATTATGATTTTAAGGTGAATTGCCCAATTACTTTAGAGGATTTGCCAAAAATAGAAGCAGAAATGAAAAGAATTGTTAAGGAAAACATTTCTCTTCAGCATTATTATTTGGAAAAGGCTGAGGCAAAAAAGAAGTTTGCTTCAGACAAATTTAAATGTGAGCTTATAGATGCTGTTGAGGATGATAAGGTAGGAATTTATGAGCAGGCAGATTATGCTGATGTTTGTAGAGGCCCTCATGTGATCTCTACTAGTGTGCTTAAAAACTTTAAGCTGTTAAATGTATCTGGAGCTTATTGGCGAGGAGATTCCAAAAATGAAATGCTGACACGTATTTATGGTACATGCTTTGCTTCACCAGAAGAACTAGAGAATCATTTGCATAATCTTGAGGAAAGAAAGAAAAGAGATCATCGTAAGCTTGGGAAGGAACTAGAATTATTTATGCTTTCTGAATATGGTCCAGGGTTGCCTTTTTGGCTTCCAAAGGGCTATCAGCTTAGAAGAACATTAGAGGATTTCTGGTTAGATATTCATAAAAACCGTGGGTATTTGGTTATCAATACTCCAATTATGCTGAATCGTGAGCTATGGGAAACCTCAGGACACTGGGATCACTACAAAGATGATATGTTTACTATTGAGGTAGAAGATGGCACCTATGCTATCAAGCCTATGAATTGCCCAGGTGCAATTTTAGTGTATAAAAATGATTTACATTCCTATAAGGAATTACCTTTGCGTTATGCTGAGCTTGGAAATGTTCACAGATATGAAGCAAGTGGTGCATTAAATGGTTTATTTAGAGTTCGTGGCTTCACACAGGACGATGCTCATATTATGCTAAGAGAGGATCAGGTTGGAGAAGAGGTTGCAAGAATACTTTCTTTATATGACTATGTCTATTCTATTTTTGGCTTGGATTATTCCATTGAATTATCTACTCGTCCAGAGGAAAATTATATTGGAGATATTGAAGTTTGGGATGTAGCAGAAAAGGCTTTAGAGGAGGCTTGTTTAGCCACAGGACATAGCTTTAAAATTAATCCTGGAGATGGTGCTTTCTATGGACCTAAGCTAGATTTTAAATTGAGAGATTCTATGAATCGTATTTGGCAATGTGGAACAGTACAGCTAGATATGCAGCTTCCAGGGCGCTTTAATTGTACCTATATTGCAGAGGATGGCACAAAAAAGACTCCAATTATGATTCATCGTGCTTGTTTTGGCTCTTTAGAGCGTTTTATTGGAATTATTACAGAGAATTATGCAGGGGCTTTCCCATGCTGGTTGGCTCCTGTTCAGGTAAAGCTCATTCCCGTTTCTGAAAAGCATAAGGAATATTGCTTGAAATTAAACGAGCTTTTCTCTCTTGAAGGGATTCGTTTTGAAAATGACTTCAGAGATGAAAAGCTTGGATATAAGATTAGAGAAGCACAAACCAAGAAGATTCCTTATACATTGGTATTAGGCGATAAAGAACTTGAAACAAATACAGTGAATTATCGTCCATATGGAAAGCGGGAGCAAATCTCTGTTTCTATTGAAGAATTTATAAGGATGATTAAAGAACATAGTCAAAATAAAAATTAAGGATATCGGTCTATGGCTTTCATAGACCCTGTCTTATGTTAGGAGGTACTCTTATGGGACTATTAGAGGTCGAAGGCTTAGAATTTAAATATGCGGATCAGGGGTTATATAACAAGATTTCCTTTCGGATTCAGCCTAAAGAGCATATTGTTTTAGTTGGAGATAATGGCTGTGGCAAGTCAACATTTATGAATTTGATTGCCAAAAATTTAATTCCAGATGCTGGAACAATTACTTGGTTGAACCATGTTTCCTATGGCTATTTAGACCAACAGCTTAAGATGAAAAAGGACCTATCTATATATGATTATTTAACAGAGGTTTTTGCGCCATTAATTGAAAAGGAAAAGCAGATGAATTCTTACTATGAGATGCTTTGTACATGTGAAGAAACAGATTATGAGAAGTATTTGACTAGAGCCCAAAGTATTCAGGAGGAATTAGAGGAAAAAAACTTTTATCAAATGAATTCTACACTAGGAAATGTTGTTAATGGCTTAGGAATTGCAGGCTATGGGCTTGACACACATTTACAGCATTTGAGTGGTGGACAAAGGGCCAAGGTGTATCTGGCAAAGCTGTTATTAGACGCTCCAGATGTACTTTTAATGGATGAGCCGACTAACTTTTTAGACACCGCTCATATTGAATGGCTTGCAAAATATTTAATTGATTTTGATAAGGCATTTGTAGTCATCAGCCATGATGAGGAGTTTTTAAGATCCATAGGAGAAATTGTATATTGTCTATCAAATAAGGAAATGGTTCGGTATAAAATGAACTATGATGCTTATCTAAAGGAAAAGTCCCTTCGTGATGAGCAATATCAAAGTGCCTATGAGAATCAACAGAAGTTTATTAAGAAAACACAGGATTTTATTCAAAGGAATATCGTTCGGGCAACGACCTCTAAGCAAGCCAAATCTAGAAGAAAAATGCTAGAGCGTATAAAGGTGTTAGAAAGACCTGTTCATCATGATCCTATGCATTTAACATTTCCATTTTCTAAGGATTTGGGGACAGAGGTTCTAAAGCTCACGGGCTTGACTGTTGGTTATAACGAAAAGCCTGTTTTAAGCCAAATTGATTTTCTTTTAAAGCATAATGAGAAGGTTGTAATTTTAGGACATAATGGTATTGGTAAATCAACGATTTTGAAAACCATTTTAGGAATTCTTCCTAAGCTGGGAGGGGAATATGTTTGGAGCCCATCCTCTGATATCAATTATTTTGCTCAGGAAGAGGAATATGATGCAATTACTACTCCAATTAGCTATTTGAGAAGATATTATCCAATGAAGATGGATGGAGAATTACGAAGTGTTTTAGCCTCTGCTGGAATAAAAGGAGATCTTTCCTTACAGCCTATGGCTAATTTGAGTGGTGGACAACAAACCAAGGTTAGACTAGCCTTAATGACTATGAAAAAGAGTAATATTTTGATCTTTGATGAACCAACCAATCACTTAGATATTTATTCTAAGGAAGAGCTTTGGAAAAGTATAAATGCCTTTCCTGGAAGTGTAATTTTGGTTACTCACGAACCAGACTTCTATGAAGGGCTTGTTGATATAGAGTTAAAGTTTGAAGAGGAATAGTATGGAAGTATATAAAAATTATGCTGATGTTACAAAGGATATCATTGATATAAGAAGAATGGTGTTCATAGAGGAGCAGGGAGTACCTATTGAGCTAGAGCTAGAAGCTGAGGAAAAGAATTATATTCATTGCTGTCTTTATATTGAGGATAAGTTAATTGCCTACGCTAGAGTGTCTAAACAGACTCCTATTACAATAGGAAGAGTTTGTGTAAAGAAAGAATTTCGTCATTTAGGATATGGTAATAAAATTATGAGGTATGCTGAAAATCAAATCTCAATTTCAAATACAGACATTTTTATTCATGCTCAGCTTCAAGCAAAAAAATTCTATGAAAGTTTAGGATATATTCCTTTTGGGAATCAGTTTATGGAAGCAAAAATTGAACATATTGTGATGAAAAAAAGAAAAGCTTAAAGTGACACATTTCATAAAGAATTGAAAACAAAATTTTTTTAGGATTTACACTTTCAAGCGATGAAAAAAGGCGCTCAAACGATTTATCTGAGCGCCTTTTTACACATGATTACTCTTATTACGTAATATAAATTGAAATTTATAATAGAACAATTCTTATATTTTATTTTTGTCTACTATAAATTCTGTTGAATAAGCTTTTGGCAAATCAGAATTCCATAGTATTTCCCAAAATCGTCTTGCTGTTTCAAATTTGTTTGGATAGGTATTATTCATTTTATCAGCACAAAAATCTTTCAAAAATTTATTCCATTGACAACTTGATTTTTCATGAATGGCATAAACTTTCTTGCCAAGTCTTATATCAAGCAAATCACCAAGCGTGTATTTTGTATTAACGGATTTTGCTGTGGTAAGCATATCTACTGTAAACTTAAAATTTTTATCACCCGTTGCCTGTATATAAAAATCTCTAAACCATTGTCCGAAAGTAAATACGCAGTTGATTAAACTTGTTTCAAGCGGTAGAGTTTCAGCTTTACATTTAATTGCTACTTTTGGTTTATGTGGAATAATCACACCATCAAAATATGACTTAATTACATTATTCAATTTGATTTTTCCACTGACATATTCCAAATGCAATTTCTTACATATTGCTTGCAATTCTTCCAAATACCAATAGTATTTTATAAATTCGTTATACGATTTTATATTTTCAAACTGCGGTCTTTCCATAATTATACTCACATTATATACTTAAATAAATTATTATTTATTTTAAAATGATTAGATTATAAAAATGAAGGTAAGACAACCTATTAAATATAGCGTAATACAGAAACAACTCTATATCTCACTAGGCTACAAGCGTCCTATTTATCCAATAGAAAAAGTCATAGATTTACACAACGCCTAATTTTTGTTAATGTTTACTTATAATTTCCTATGGAAGCTAAGATAAGGTGCTTCCTTTTTTCTATCTTTCCATTAATTTTACTATTATTTTATCATAAAAAATCGTATTCTTTTAAAAATGAAAGAGGAAGTTTGTTATATTATCAGTTATCAAATAGAATAGAAGTTTACCTAGATAGCTGATTCTTAAAGTACTATGATAAATAAAAAAAGAGAAGACTACGACTTTTTCTTGACTTTTCCCTACGAAATTTATATAATTATAAAGCTGAGGTGATTTTTTATGCGTTTGACTTTAGCTCAATTACGTAAGCTTTCTATGCCTTATCATACAAGCGAGGAACTCAATTTGTCTGAGGATTTAGCAGGATTTGAGGACATTCGTTCTGTGTCTAATGCAAAAGTAGATTATGTAATTCATGAACGAGGATTAGATACTTATTTTATTACCTTTAGCTTTGAGGTAGAGCTTGTAATGCAATGTGCAATTTCTTTACAGGATGTGCCTTATACGATATCAGCTTCAGCAGAAGAGGTTTTTACAACAGATGATCAAATTGATGATGCCTTTTTAATATCTGATCAAACGCTAGATACCAAGGAAGCAGTACTTACCAATGTGCTTATACATAAGCCAATGACAGTAATTGCTGAGGGGGTTAGCTTTGAGGATGATTTTGAGGAAGACTCAGATGATACAGGTGTAAATCCTGCCTTTGCCAAGCTGAAGGATTTATTATAGGAGGTGTAATACATGGCAGTACCTTTCCGTAGAACTTCAAAGATGAAGAAGGCTGTAAGACGTTCTCATCTTGCTTTAAAAGCACCAGGAATGATTACTTGTCCTAACTGTGGTGAATTGACACTATCTCATAGAGTTTGTTCAAACTGTGGTTATTATAAAGGAAAATTAGTAGTTGCTCCTAAGGCTGAGAAGACAGAAGAATAATATTTAAAGTAAATATTATGGATAGAAATAGACACTGAGGGTGTCTATTTTCTATTTATACTTGAATAGAACTCTTGCTAGTAAAGCTTTTTCTTTCTTTTCAAGAATGTATAATCAAAACAATTTGATGGAAATTCTCTTTTAAAGTAGAATTTTTCTTTGTCTTTTATCAAATTGGTGGTATAATTGCATAATGTAGAAGGTGTTGTTCCTTGTCTAACCATCTTCTAAAATAAGAAAACAAGGAGTTTTTACAATGAAAAAAATGAATATTCGCTTTATAGCAGACTCAGCAATTATTGCAGCATTATATGTTGCTCTTACTTGGCTGCTTGCACCAATATCCTATGGTGCAGTTCAGTTTCGTATTTCGGAGGCTTTAATTCTTTTAGTGGCTTTAAATCCGAAATATGCTTATGCTCTTATTGTGGGATGTTTTGTTGCAAATACAACCTCTCCACTTGGCTGGTACGATATGGTATTTGGAACTCTTGCAACCATCCTTGGAATTTTACCAATTCTTAAAATTAAGCGATTAGAGCTTGCATCGCTATTTCCAGTTTTGAGTAACGCAATTATTGTTTCTATTGAGCTTGGTCTTGCATTTGATATGTTTGCACCTGAAGCCTTTGTGTTTAATGTGTTAACTATTGGATTAGGAGAGGCAGTTGTACTTTATTGTGTTGGTATCCCTCTTATGATGGTTTTATGTAAGAATCAAATGATGCGAGAACTTTTAGAATTAGAAAATTCACATATACCTAAGCATTCTCTTATTACCTTGCCTAGATGTATTTCAACTGTTTTAGGAGCCTTAGGAATTATTTTTTATATAGCATATCCATTTTTAGAAAGAACAGGAATAGATGCTGGGCAAGAAGTGATAAATTCTTTTTCTTCCTTGACATTGACTAAAGAACAGCCTTGGGTAGTTGTATTTTGTGTATTAGGAATAGCTACAATTTTATGGGGACTCTTTACAAAAAAGAAAGTGAAGCTTATAGGAAATATTTGTATATGGATAGGAACTATAATTGGCTATATATTTATTGGTATATGCTTTAAGGAAGCTCTTCAATATTCATATTATTACGGATATATCGTTTATTTATTGATTTATGCAATTGCCTGTGGTTATATTTATAAATTGGAATTGAAAAAGCAGGTACTTGAGGAGTAGATTGTTTAAAAAAAGGAGTAGGAAAAATGTTTACACATACAACGGTGCTTTTAGAAGAAGCAGTAAATATGTTAGATATTAAGCCTAATGGTGTTTATGTTGATGCAACCACAGGTGGTGGAGGACATAGTTCCTTAATTCTGTCTAAATTAACAACAGGTCATTTATATTGTTTTGATCAGGATTCCTTCGCATTCACAAAAGCGAAGGAAAAGCTAGATGCTGTGGGAAAGAATTATACCTTTATTTCAGCAAATTTTGTTGATATAAAAAAGGAATTGAGTTCTCTAGGTATAAATCATATTGATGGGATTATTTATGATTTAGGAGTTTCTTCCTTTCAATTAGATATTAAGGAAAGGGGATTTTCTTATAGGCTAGACGCGCCTTTAGATATGCGGATGAATCAAAATCAGGAGTTGTCTGCGTATACCATAGTCAATCAGTATTCGTTTGAACAACTATGTGAGATTTTGTATCGCTATGGAGAGGAGCCTTTTTCTAAGCAGATTGCTAGAAAAATTGAAGAGGTTAGAAAGCAAAAGCCAATAAAAACGACTTTAGAGCTTGTTGAAGTCATTCGTTCTGCTTTACCTGCTAAGGTATTAAGACAAAAAGGGCATCCAGCCAAGCAAACCTTTCAAGCCTTACGAATCGCAGTAAATGATGAGTTACGAGTATTTGAGAAAAGCTTGCTTGATGCCTTGGAAATGCTTAATTCGGATGGTCGTGCAGTAGTAATTACTTTTCATTCCTTAGAAGACAGAATATGTAAGACAATATTTAAGGAGAAGAGTACAGTTTTTGTTCCAAAAGGTGTTCCTATGGTTATAAACGAGGAGGCTTCCTATGAAATGATAAGTCGGAAGCCTATTCTTCCAAGTCAGGAAGAAATTGAGAACAACAATCGTTCTCATAGTGCTAAAATGAGAGTGTTAAGAAGGAAGTAAAAAGGAGTATAAGTTTGACTTATGAATATATGGGATTATATTGTTCAGTGGTGGAATCAAACCTTTAATTTTTCAGATGTACCTAGCATTTATCGTTCAATAACAAATATCATACTTTATGCTTTTGGTATTTTATTATTTTATCGAAGCATATATGTGATTCTTGGTTTTTTTGGTAAAGCACCAAAGTATAAACAGGCACAGATGGATAAGACTTATGCAGTTGTGATTTCAGCAAGAAATGAAGAAAAGGTTATAGGTAATTTGATTGATAGTATCTTAAAACAAACCTACGATTCTTCTAAGATTACTATATTTGTGGTGGCAGATAATTGTACAGATTGTACAGCAGAGGTATGCAGAAGCTTAGGAGCCATTGTATTTGAAAGACAAGATACTCAGCATGTATCTAAGGGCTTTGCTTTAGAATTTTTATTTGAGCAGATTCAAAAGAACTATGGGATAACTTCTTTTGATTACTTTTTGTTTTTTGATGCAGACAATCTATTGAAAAATGATTTTATAGAAAAAATGAATGATTGCTTTGCAACTGGCTATGATATTGTAACCTCGTTTAGAAATATAAAAAATTTTGATACAAATATTATATCCTCTGGATATGGAATTCATTTTTATAGAAATACGCTTTGCTCCCATCGTCCAAGATCAATTATAGGAGCTTCAACAAACGTTACTGGAACAGGCTATGGAGTAAAATCCGAGTATGTAAAGGATGGCTGGCATTTTACGAATTTAACAGAGGATGCAGAATTTACGACAGTAAGTATTTCTAAAAATTTAAGAATTGGATATTGTGAAGCGGCTGAAATATATGATGAACAGCCTACGGATTTTAAAACAGCCTGGAAACAGCGTCTTCGCTGGAGAAAAGGTGGATTAATCAATTTTAAGAATAATTCATTTAAGCTTTTTAAAAATTTCTTAAAAACAGGAAAATGGAGTAGCTATGATATGTTTTGGCATACCTTTCCATATGACTTAATTTCATTTCTTTTAGCACTTATTGTTCAAATTGTGGGTATGGTGTATTCGTTAGTTACCTTAGGCTCCTATGATGTTCTTATTTTCCTTAAATATTTAGGAGGTTTTATTTTAGGTTCCTATATATGTTCAATAGGTATAGGTATATTAGTTGTTTTAAAGGAGCATAAGAGAATTCATTGTGGTTTTTTCAAAATGCTTTTCTTTTTATTAATGTGGCCATGGTTTGATTTGATATCCGTAATTATTGTATTATGTGCCTTATTTAAGCGAATTCAATGGGATCCAATTGCTCATAAGGATTCTAAGAGAATAGAAGAAATGAAAGAATAAAAATCAAAATAATTTCTTGAAAATATAGAATAAAAATACAATTTTTCTTGACAAAAATTCGTATCTTATATATAATACATATTGCGTCAAGAAAAAATGCGGGTATGGCGGAACTGGCAGACGCGCTAGACTTAGAATCTAGTTCCCATGGAGTGCAGGTTCGATTCCTGTTACCCGCACCAGATTTGATGAACTTACCCCCATTTATTGGACAAAAATGTTACAATAAGTGGAGGTATTTTTTTATGAAGATAACAAAAGTACAAAAATTGCAAATGGTACAAGAGCATTTAG
>JAIEEQ010000082.1 GCA_029067355.1 Anaeroplasmataceae bacterium
TGGTGCCGAAAAAAGGAATCGAACCCTCAACCTACTGATTACAAGTCAGTTGCTCTACCAATTGAGCTATTTCGGCAAGATGGTGGAGGTTGACGGGCTCGAACCGCCGACCCTCTGCTTGTAAGGCAGATGCTCTCCCAACTGAGCTAAACCTCCAAATATTTACTTGCACTTCCTTATTATAACCAAATTTAAAAAGAAATCAAGTAAATTTTTATTTTTTTAAAGAAAATTAGAATGAAAGAAGGAGTTTAAATTGATAAGTCTTAAAATCTTAACCAATTAAACAAGACTTACAATCAGCATAGATTATATTTAGTTTTAAGACTTTTTTCATAGAAAGAGTTTTATTTGAGATAATGTTTATCCTTTTTGAAACAAGGAATATATGAATTTATCCATTTCAGAAAGGCGATGTCCAAATTTAAAAACTCCACAATCCTCTAGCACCTTTTTAAAAATTTCTCCTACCTCATTTTCTAAAATGAACTGAATGTTTTCTTCTGTGAATTTATATTTGTTCATAAGCAGTAAGCTCCAGTCCTTGTGCTTTCGTAATGGCTCTTCATTTAGCATTTCTTTTGAAGCTTTTTGTAGGAATACATCTTTTAAGCTATCCAATTCTGCTTGTAATCTTTTAGGTAACACAGCAAGCCCCATAACTTCAATAAGTCCTATATTTTCTTTTTTAATATGATGAAGCATTGAATTTGGATGAAAAATACCCTCTGGGAAATCAGGAGTTGTCTTATTGTTTCTCAAGGATAAATAAAGCTGGAATTCTTCTTCTATTTTACGCGCAATAGGTGTTATTGTATTATGCCTTACTTCTTGCGTGTGAGAAATAATCTTTATTGCTTCATTATGGTAACTAATCCAGCCCTGTAAAATCTTATCTGCCAAATCTAAAATGCTCTCTTTATCTTTCCCTTTTAGGCATAAGGTGTCAACTGGCCAATTCAGATACTCAAGCTTCACATTCTCATAATCCTTTAATGAATATACCTTAATTTTATTAGACATAAACATTGGAAAGGTATACCGTCCTCCCTGAAAATGATCATGAGATAAAATTGAACCTCCTACAATTGGTAAATCTGCATTAGAGCCAACAAAATAATGATCAAATTGACTTACAAAATCCAGTAATTTAGAAAATGTTTTTTTATCAACTTTCATAGGAATATGCTTCTGATTAAAAATAATTGCATGCTCATTAAAATATGAATAAGGGGAATATTGTAAAAAGTAATTTTCGTTGTCTAATGTCAAGGGAATAACACGAAGATTTTGACGGGCATCTTGTTTTATGTTTCCACAAAAGCCCACATTTTCATAGCAGATTGCACATTTTGGGTAGCCATAGGAAGGTAATGACTTTTCTAACGCTATCATTTTAGGATCCTTTTCTGGCTTACTTAAATTGATTGTAATATCAAGGATTCCATATTCACAAGGATATTTAAAATGTATATTCCTAGTAATTCGATTCATCCGGATATAATTAGAGGATACTGCCAAATTATAAAAATACTGGGTTGCCTCTATTTTATTTAGAGAAAATAATTTAAAAAATTCTTTTGATATAATAGAAGGCTTAGGCAGAAGCATTCCCATAATTTTTGTTTGAAAAAGATCGTAGGTAGTTACATCATTACTGGTAATTATCTTATTCTTATAGGCATAATCACTTAATTGGTCTAGCACTGAATAAATATCTCCGTCCTCAGTTTTTAAAGCCTTATAAGAGGTTAACTGAAAAAGTTCAATGAGGCAATTAGCACAATAAATGATATCTAGTTCTTCTATCAGCCTTGTTCTTAAAGCATAATTTAATAATTGATTGATAAGATAATTCACTTCTTTTTCATTCATAAAATTCCTCCTTAAGCTATTCTTTGAGGTCTATTACTAGTTTCTGCAATATAAATATCACAAGCATAGCCAATTTCTTCTAGGTATTCTTTCTTTACCTTAGAGATAACTGCTTCAGTAGCCTCCTTTTGGACAATCGCAATAGCACATCCGGCAAAACCTGCTCCTATCATTCGTGCCCCCAATACGCCCTTTACTTCTTGAGCAAGATGCACAATCAAATCTAATTCTCTTCCTGTAACCTCATAATTTTCTTTTAATGATTGATGAGAGGCATTTAATAGTTCTCCTACGGATTTTAAGTTCCCTGCCATCAAAGAAGCATAGGTCTTTTTTACTCTTTCCATCTCACTTACAACATGAATTATTCTTTTATAAATGGTTTGATTCTCAATAAAAGGCTTGATTTTAGGCAAATCTTCTTCTGATAGCTCACATAAATAATCTATGTCTTTATATTTTTTTTGAATGATTCTTAATCCTTCCTCACATTCTTCACGACGTTCATTATACTTTGAAGAAACTAAATCACGTCTTTTATTTGTATTCATAATTAAAATAATATTGTTTTTTAAATCCAGAGGGGCATACTGATGATTTAAAGTTGCACAGTTTAATAATATCGCATGATTCTTTTTGCTCATTCCTATGGCAAACTGATCCATAATACCGCATTTTAAACCCACAAAAAAATTTTCTGCTTTTTGACTTATTTTTACCAAATCTAAATCTGAAATCTCCAAATCATTTAAATCTCGAATTATTTCACAGAATAGCAATTCCAAGGATGCACTTGAGGATAAGGAGGCCCCATTTGGTAAATCTCCAACAATATAGGCGTTAAAGCCCTGAAACAAAGAATATCCCGCCTGAAAGAATTCACTTATTATCCCTTTAACATAATCTGTCCATACATTATCCTTAGATAACTGCCTTGTCAAATCAAAGCTAATAATCCCATCTCCAGGAAAATTTTCTGAGTATAAGGATATTTTCTGATCTCTTCTTAAAGAAACAACTGCATAGGTACCCAAAGAAATTGCACAAGGAAAAACGAATCCACCATTATAATCAATATGTTCTCCAATCAGGTTAATTCTTCCAGGAGAAAAATAATACTTTAAGTATCCTGTATTATAAAATATTTCACTAAACTTCTTTTTCAAATCTTCCTTGGTCATTTTCACTTTCCTCACATAACTCAAATTGATATCTTATATAATGATGATATCTATCATTTTGTTTCAATATAGCTTTTTCCACATGATTCATATTTATCCCATTAGGAATAAACTGACATTCTAAGCATAAAGAGTGGTATTGATTAATAGGGATTTTCTCCTTCGTAAATAAGGAAGTTGAAGGATAACAGCCAGCATAGCATACAATCGCAGGATAGGATGTATATATTTTTAATCTTCTTTTACTTACCTCATCCTGAAGTAATGCAATATACTCCTGATTCATTTCTTCCTTTATCCAGCAATGGTCATACCCCTTTGCCATATGATTTTGTAAAGAGGGATCATAGATATAATCTCCAATAGTATGAAGCTTTCTAAAATCCATTACTTTATTTACAGGCTCAATAGCTTCTGCAATTAAATTTTGATTTAATCGTGTATAAGTTGCACAATTTAACTGAAGCTTATGATTTAAAATGTTTTGCTTCAAATTGCCTGAGAGATTAAAATAAACATGATTTGTCAAATTCACTATTGTATCCTTTGAGCTTACCGCATCAAATACTAATCTTATTTCATTCTTATTCTTCAATATTTCATATGTAATTGAATAGCATACATCCCCTGGAAGCTGATTTTCTTTCTCCACAAAGGTAAATATCACATTTGTCTGATGCTCTTTTTCTTCCACCTGATACATAAAATTTTGAAAGGCAATACCATCTTTACCTCCATGAAGTGCATTCATCTGCTTCCAGTTTTTATCTAAATGATATTCTTTTCCATTAATTCTACATATCCCTTCATCTATTCTGCCAGAAAACCTTCCAATACATTTTCCAAAATAATCTGTACTCTTTAAAAAATCCTCAAAATAATAGGGTGTTAAAACAACAGACTCAACTTTTTCATTTCCATCTACAACTGAAATGTCATATATAGAGGCTCCAAACGTACATAAAGTAACTATCATTCCCTTTTCGTTATCTAAGCTTATCAAAGTTATATCATCAATTTTTTTAATTTGATGGTTCATAAAATCAGTCCTTTCTATACGAAAAATAGCTCTCTACCTTACTTGAATTAAAAAAGGCAACGTTTATTTCAACTTGAAAATTGCAAAAGAAAATTCAATTCGATCTTCCTTTATCTTATATCTATCATTAAGTTCTGGTCCACACGCAGCAGTACCAACTCCACTCATCTTATAATCAAGATACAAATAGCGTTTACCATTATTCTTCATTTCATTTCGATGTTTCCTATATTCATCCCATGAAAAGCAATCATAACAAAAGCTAAAGTCTGAGTTTCCCTGAATACAGATTTGATCCTGATCAAGAACTAAATAAACTGTACCATAGTGATCATTTGCATTTTGAGGAACAATATTTCTATAATTATCTTGAATGTGTATGGTATGAAATCCAAAGGCGCTTGCACAATGCCTATCAATATAGTTTTCTCCTTCTAAACCAAGATAAGAAACTGATCCGTAATTATCAGGCAGTTGAAATCTTATTCCAAATCGCAAAGGTCCGTCAAAGCACATAATCTTTTTAGCAACAAAATTCATTAGAACCTTATCTTTTTTTACCTCATAAGTGATTTTTACTTCATAAAATGGGGAAAGCCCTGAAACTCCTAGATATCCTTTATAGATTGTCAAACTTGGACTTTCTTCTTTAGAAAATAAATAAAATTTAGCATATTTGATACGTAAATTATCATATTCATTTCTTAGCTTAATATCGTTAGAAATATAGGGTCTTGTTAATACAAATTCCATATTTTTAAAAATTGGTTTGTCACCTAAGGATATAGCTGAAATCAGCCCTTCATTCACATTACATTGCCAATTGGCATTTTCACTTTCAAGAACAAAAGACTGCAACGGCCGACATATAATACTTTTTTCACTAATCAAGACATTCTTTTTATTATAAAGCTTAATGGTATAAGAGTTATAATTAAAGTCTGCTTTAGGGTAATCTAATAATCTTGCAGATGCTTTTGCTTCTAAGTCTATATGAAAATCTTTTGTTTGTGTTCGCTTTCCATTGACTAAAAAATCAACCTCAAAACGAAACTCATTCAAATTGTTAAAGTCAAATCTGTTTTTCACGTAAATGGAATTATCTTTAATTTCATATTCAACAGGAGCATAGCATTCCTTTACTTCTTTTACCTGTGGGGTTAACGAACGATCTAAATTGACCAGCCCATCACAGCAAAAATCACCATCACTAAACTCCTCTGCAAAATCGCCTCCATAGCATTCTAAATTATTTTGAACAATATAATGGTTAGTCCACTCCCAAATAAATGCACCTGTGAAATTGTCATATTTCCAGAAGGGTACCATATAATCACTTAGTTCTCCTAATGAATTTCCCATAGCATGAGAAAATTCACACAAAACAAAGGGACGAGTTAGCTTAGGAACTTCTTCATTACAGTATTCAATAGGCGGATACATTCTAGAATATACTCCTAAAACATCCTCTTCAAAAAATCCGTTTCCATCAACATTTCGATAAGATCCCTCGTAATGAAGTGGACGATCATCATACTCCTTAATCTTCTTCCCCATATCAATTAGAACATCTGAAAATCCAGATTCGTTTCCCAAAGACCACATCAGTATAGATGGATGATTCATGTAGGTAATTACATTGGAAAGCTGTCGCTCTAAAATTTGGTCATAGAAATCTGGATTAGAAATAACCTCATCCCACAATTTCATATCATATTTTCCATTCTGGCGAACAACTCCATGCGTTTCTAAATCCGCTTCACTTATAACATATATACCATTTTGATCACACAAATCATAAAAATATGGATCAGCAGGATAATGTGAGGTTCTAACTGCATTAATATTTAAGGATTTAAATAGTTCAATATCCTTTTCCATTAATGCTCTTGTTTCAGCATATCCATTTAAGGAAGAGGAATGACGATTTACACCATGCATCTTTATAATACGCCCATTTAAAAGAAACTGATTTCCTTTAATCTCAATTTTACGAATTCCTACCTTTTGACGAATTACCTCTTTATTATATTCTATCGTTAAATCATATAGATTTGGCTCCTCTGAATTCCAAAGCTTAGGATTAGGAACTTCAAACCATACATTTTTCCCTTTCGTTTGGATTCTTACACCAAAGCCTTCTAAAGTAACATCAGCCTCTTTATCTAAATCCACATAAACTATACCCTTAGTAGAAACAATATCAGTTCTAATCTTAAAATTAGAGATTCGGTCCTTTTCTCGTTTAACTAAATAAATAGGTCTATGAATACCCGATAATCTAATTTTATCCTGATCCTCTAAATAAGAGGAGGGAGTGAATTTTAAGACAATAATTTTAAATTCATTTTTCCCATCAAATACTTTATCCGTAATATCAAACTGATGAACTGCATGAGAAATATTTGAAAAGCCAGCAAACTCATCATTGACAAATAAATAATACGCATTGTCTATTCCTTCAATTTGAATTAAAACATCCTTTTTATCCTTTTTCAGAATTATCTTTTTTGTATAGATTTGGGCACTTGTCTTTTTTAAAATATGTGGAGGAAAATAGGGAAAGAGATATCGGTCATTAGAATAGATTGGGGTACCATCTCCATCTAATTCCCCTAAAAATGGAAGCTGGATTTTCTTTCCAGAATGTATTTTTAAGGCTTGATCAAAATCAAATTCTTCTTGATAATAATATTCCCAATCTAACAAAACCTCTTTAAATCCTTTATCCACATCAAAATAATTGGTTAAGGGTAATGCTCCTATTGAAGTTGTTGGTATTTTATATAATTCATTGATATTCATATCCTATACAATTCTTTTACCTGATATTGAATCAAAAATATAGCATTTGGATTCATTAAAGGTAATCAGAATTTGATCTCCTATTTCAAATTTGTAAGTGTTAGGTAATTTCATTAATAGCATTGTATCCCCAATCGTAATATAAATATGATATTCATCTCCTAGCAGTTCAGAGGATAAAATTGTAGCTTCCAGTTGAATCTTTTTAGTGGATTTTGAAGCTACTGCAATACGCTCTGGCCGAATACCAAATTTAAGAGGATAGTTCTTCTCTGTAACGATTTTTTCTAAAATTTCTATCTTTTTTTGTGCCTCCTCTAGCTCAGCCTCTAATAAAATTCCTTCATATATCTTATCTAAAGTTTGTAAAGCTTCTTTTTCCTCTTCAAGTCTTTTTCTATAAAACTCCATGAAAATATTTTCAAGCTTGATATCCTCTTTCAAAAGAATATTGGAAAGATAAATTCCTGGCTGACGATACTCCACATCAAATATATTCATTGAAGGTGATCCAATAAATTGAGCAACAAATAAACAATTTGGGTTTTCATAAACTTCAGCTGGAGTACCAATTTGCTTAATGTGTGCTCTATCCATAATCACAATGCGATCAGCCATAGTCATAGCTTCTACTTGGTCATGAGTAACATACACGGTTGTCGCATGAAGTGTTTTATGCAATTTAATAATTTCACTACGCATAGAAGCTCTAAGCTTTGCATCCAAATTTGACAGAGGCTCATCCATTAGCAGTAGCTTAGAATCACTTACAATAACTCTTCCTAAAGCAACTCTTTGGCATTGTCCACCAGATAATTGAGAGGGTTTTCTACTTAAAAGCTGTTCAAGATTTAAAATGCTTGCAGCCCTATGAATTTTTTCATCTATTTCTTTTTTTGTAAGCTTTCTTTTGATAAATAAAGGAATTTTCTTATTCTGGTATTCTTCTATGTCATGATCAATTTTTTCAATTTCTTCGCTATTTGGATCATTTTTTAAATACCATTTTTTTTCTTTCCTCAATTCTTTAATTGCGTTCTGATCAATTCCAATGACCTGATTTCCTGCTTCATCAACTAGCTTTGCATATACCTTTTTGACCTTTAATCCATAGGCCAGATTATCATATACACTCAAATGAGGAAATAATGCATAATTTTGAAAGACCATACTGATTCCACGATCCTTTGGCTCTAAATCATTAGAATATACTCCATCAATATAAAGTGCACCAGCAGTAATATCCTCTAATCCACAAATCATACGAAGTGTTGTTGTTTTTCCACATCCTGACGGGCCAACAAGTACTATAAATTCGCCTTCCTTTATATTCAAGTTGAAATCAACTACGCTGTAATAGCCATTGGGATATATTTTTTGAATGTTAGTCAAAGAAACGAAGGTATTATCAGGATGAGGAAGAGGATTCATTTTCTCCTCTATTGCCTGTTTTTTTACTTTGTTTTTATAAAAATCTATCCGTAGCTTTTGTAATTGATCCTGTTTTTTTCTTTTGAAATTTATCTTCATCATAAATACCTCTACATTATTAACTCAGTCATCCACAGATAACTTGGTGCTGTATTTCCAAAATATGGATTGTTCTTTACTGCATAAATCACATAAATAATCATAGCTAATATAAGAACTGCAATTATAGAAAGCCAAATTGCTATAACAACTCTATTCTTTTTCATATGAATTACCCCTTTATTCCTGAATTAGCATTTGTTTGGACAAAAGCCTTATTCATAATGATGAATAATATAATAATAGGTAAAGAGGAAAGGAAGGAGGCTGCCATAACAAATGGCATATCTCCAGCTTCTGCTCCTGCTGTGGAATTCAGTCCCATAATAAGAACCTGAACTGTTTTAATCTTTGGATTTGTCAAATATATACTTGGTCCAAAAAAATCATTCCAAATTCCTACAAACCAGAACAGCATTTGAGCAACAATTGCTGGTTTAATTAAAGGCAAAGCAACTTTAGCATAGGTACCAAACCAACTAACCCCCTCAACTCTACTTTCTTCTATCAAGGAATCAGGAACAGCTGATTTTATTGACGTTATGAGGAATAGCATCATTCCTGTGTTTCCAAACATACCTGGTATAATCAGTGGCCATAGTGTATTAACTAAGTTCATATTTAGCCAAACACGATATTGTGGTAGCATAACTGCTGCATAAGGAATCATCATTGAAACAAGTAAAATCATCAAAATTATATTTTTTCCTTTAAAATGCATTTTTGCAAAAGCAAAGGCAGCTAAAGAGGATACAAAGGTACCAATAGGAACAACCAAAACCTCAATAATCAATGTATTTTTTATACTATCTAAAAAATTAAATTGCTGTATAGAATACCTATCATTTCCAGTAAATATTTCTATAAATACTGGCCAGTTTGGATTCTTTGGAAAAAAATTCTTTAATAAAGATGCAGATCCTATAACTTCTTTTTGGGTTTTCAAAGCCGTAATAATCATATAAAAATAAGGAAAAATCATTAAAAAGGCTGAAAAGCATACAAGTAAGGTTGCTAGAATATGAAGCGTTTTATTGATATTATGATGGATATTTGCATTTCTATGAAACATACCTTCTTTATACGTCATTTTCTCACATCCTTAAATATATTCGATTTACTAAATAATATAATCGTGATACAAAGTATTATTATCGCAAGAAGAATGGAAGCTGCACTTGCCCAACCATACCTAGATTGATTGATGCCATAATTCCAGATATAATAAACAATAGTTCTAGCCCCAGGCAATCCCGCCCCCATAACCTGACTATCTGCATAGTTTTGTAATCCACTAATTACTCCTGTAACAATCAAATAAAAAGAGGTTGAGTTACTCATTGGCAATGTTATATCAACAAATTGTTGCCATCTAGATGCTCCCTGTACTCTGGCAACCTCATAATAGGAATCAGGTATATTGTTTAATCCTGCTAAATAAAGAATCATTGTTCCACCAATTCCAGCCCAAACATTTTTAATGACAATGGCAATCTTAATCAGCCAAGGATCATTAGAAATCCAGTTTAGTTTTGTACCAAAAAGACTATTAATCAAGCCAGATTCTCCATTTTTAAATAGTTCCTTAAATACAATCATTATGGCAATACTTGATGTTACGGCAGGCAGATAAAATAATATTGTTAAAAGTGTTCTTCCTTTGGCTAGCCTTTTCAAATAAACAGCTAAAATCAAACCAATAAATACTCCCACTGGAATACTTGCAAGCATCAATATTGTATTCAGCGTAGCCGTTCTAAAATTTTCCTCTTTAAAAATATCTATATAATTTTCAAATCCAACAAACTTGTAGGTTCCCTTAATGGCATTAAAATTTGTCATAGACATAAATAAGGAGTATCCCAAGGCATACGCAGTAAACATGAGAAATCCAAGTACAGGAATAGCAATAAATAGGTAAGCAAAGAAATGCTCCTTAAATTTTGCATTGAATTTTTTCTTATAAACTTTTTTTGTATGCAATAACTGAATCGCTTGCACCTAAGTCACATCCATTTATTCTAGATTTTCATGAAGCCTTGTTAATTTACTTTGAAAGGTTGAAGCATATGCTTTTATAACCTCTTCTGCTGTTTTAGTTCCCGCCCATACTGGATTAAACTGATCCATCAAATCATCAAAAGCTGTTTTTTCGTAAGTATAATAATATGGACGAGATTTTCCACTCATAGTACTTGTTCCCTTAACATGATCTACAAAAACAGATTTTGATACAGGATATGTTTTTATTCCTGTCAAGCCTTTATTGTTAATCCATTCATTGGTTGCCATACTCTGAATATTAGGCATAGCCTGCCCTAAAAGATAATTCATTTCAGCAGCAGTTTCACTAGTTGCTAACCACTTAGCTAACAGTACAGCAGCAGCTTTATTTTGACTAGCTGCACTTACTGAATAAGCAACTGTACCAATGGTAGTTGTTGACTTAGCCCCTACTGCATCTCCAACTGGAACTGGCATAATATCAAACTCAAAGGACAAGCTTTCCCAGTAGGTACGCATATCCCATGGGCCCATCCAGCTAAATAAGCATTGCTGTGATGCAAATCTTGTTAATGCGTTTGAAGTACCAGCTGAAGCATAATCAGAAGCTAACCCCTCTATGGATAAATCTGCAACAAACTGGATTGCATCAATAAAATTTTTTTCTGTAATCGCACTTGTCGTAGCACTATCATCTGTATAATAATTCGCGTTATTTGAATAGACTGCTGTACTTGCATCATAATGCGTAATAGGGGTTATCCTTGTTCCATCCACTCTCAAGCCCTTAAATGCATTTAAGTATTGCTTAAATTCAGTGAAAGTCATAGGCTCTGTGGTGGATGGTAATTCAACGTTTAAGTTATAATCCTTTATTAATTGTTGCATTAACGTTTTATTATAAACAATAGAGGATGGTCCTAAATCCTTAGGCAATCCGTAAATATCATCCCCCTTACCCACAGTCTTATCCTTAGAATCCCATCTAAAAATATCAATAGACATATCCCATAATTTATCTATTTCATCATCAGATAAATATGGGGTAAGATTTAATAGTTTTCCAGAATCTACCCATTTAATATAATCCCAATCAGGAACATAGAAAACATCTGGTAAAGAATTTGCATTATTTACTAAATTATTAGAGTAGGCTGTGGTATCACTAATGGCACTATAAAACACCTTTACATTAGAATATTCTTCCATAAATTTTGAAATCATTTCCTGAAAGTTCTTCTGTTCAGCAATACCACCCCATCCTAAAAAGTCTAGCTGATATTCTTTGTTTGGATCAAATTCTTCAAACTCCTGATTATCAGGACCAGTTCCTTCACCATTACAAGATACCAAGGAAAATGGAATGGCCAAAGCCAACAAGCATAAAATTATTTTCTTTAACATCTAAAATCAACTCCTTTATTTTACATAGCAATCTAGTAGGCAATCCTAAGAACCGCCTACTAAATTATCCCTTTCTTTTTTTATATTAATTTTCTTCCTTCCAAAGAAGCTCACCATAGTCAGCTGTAAAGGAATCCGCATCTGGATATTCTGTATAAACAGGGTCAATAAAAGTCAAACCTGTCTGCCATGTTTCAATATAGGTATATCCAACGCATCTTTCACTTTCATCAATCGTGAAAACAACATTTCCATTAATGAGAACTGTTTTCTTCCAACCAGAACAAAGAATTTGCAAATGAGTTTCTTCTCCATTTTTAATACCAAAATTCTTTTGTACAACAACCTCAGGATCCACACCCCATTTACATTTAGATACTTCAATAGAGCTATCCTTGATAACCATTTTATATCCATCATTGGTATCCCAGGCACGGAATCGAATGGTAAAGCTATCCCATACTGAATCATTATAATCTGCAATGATTTTTGTATCAAAGGCTACATGATTTTTACCATCCTGAGATCCAAATTTTACCATAGAGGATTTTCCTACCACTTTGGTATCAAATACAACTTTATTATCTTGTATTTTAACATCATTCATAGAGCCAGCAACTTCATCTGAAAGAATATTTTTAAATGACTCTGCCCGTAATATGCTTTCCTCTTCTAAAGTCAAAATGGCATCTAAGGCTTGCTTTACCTCTTCAACAATTTCTTGCATAGCTTCCACACTATCACAAGCATCTATATCAAGCTTTCCATCACGAATCAGCTTTGCAATAACCGCTTGATTGGCTTCACTATACAACGTTAAATCTGTGATATAGGATTCAATTTCTTCTTTGGCTGTTATTGCGTCTGCTTCAAATTGCTCTCGTTCAATTGTCTTAACGGCATCTAAATCCTTTTTAATATCTACCATCACTTGAGCTAGTTCATCCTTAGTTAAACATGCATCAATCTGAAGTTTTCCTGAAGAAATAATCTCTGCGATTTCCTCTTTCTTTGCATCACTATACAACGTTAAGTCTGTGATATATGATTCAATTTCTGTTTTCTTTTGAAGCTTTAGCTCTTCTAAAAGTTCTTTTTCAGATTTGTTGATACAAGGACTTTCTAATAATGTCTTATATTTTTTATTGAAGGCTTCTTCATTTGGATATTCAGCATATTCTGGATTAATGAAGGTTACACCAGATGACTTGGTTTCAATATACACATATCCTACATTTCGTTCATCCTCATCAATATAGAAAATACTTTCACCATTGATTAATACAGCCTTTTTCCATTCGGAACTCAAAATCTGGATATGAGCTTCCTCACCATTTTTTATACCAAAGGAGGGATTCTTAAACAAAAGGATATCAGTTTGTCCCCAAGCACATGCATAGACATTGATAAAATCATTATGTATATCCATACGATATCCATGTGATTCATCCCATGCACGGAAACGAATGGATAGTACACTTGTTTCTACATTTTGATACTCAATCATAATCTTAGTATCAAGAACAACCCATTTCTTACTATCCTCTCGAATTCCAAAATGTAATCTCGTGGCACTTAACTTTGCTGTATCAAAAATAACCTTGTTATCCTCTACGCGGATATGATTCGTTATTAAACCTACTGGAGTATTCTCTTCAAATAAATCATAGAAGCTACTAGCCTTTAGAGCATTTTCCTCATCAATATTTAATACCTTATCTAAGTCAGCTTTAACCTGAGTAACAACTAAAGCAATAGCATCAACGCTATCAGCAGCATCTATTCTTAATTTTCCTTTACTGATGATATCTGCAATTGAAAGCTTAGCCTCTGCACTATAATTGCTTAAATCAGTCAAGTATTCTTCAATTTCTGTTTTTGCCCGAATGGCGTCTGCCTCAAAGGCTTCTCTTTCAATCGTCTTTACAGCGGATAATCTCAGTTTTATATTTTCTGTTTCTTCCTCAATGGCTTCCTTCGTTAAGCAAGCATCAATATTTGCTTTTCCTTCTGCAATTAGAACCATAATTACAGCCTTATTTTCATCACTATATAAGGAAGTGTCTGTAATAAATCCTTCAATTTCAGCCTTTGCAGTAGCCTTGATTCTGTCTAGCTTCGCTTTCTCTGATTCATTAATGCATTCCTTATTCAAATATGATTCATAGTCTTCAAGTAAGGAAGCACTATCTGAATACTCTGTATATACTGGATCAAGTAATGTTAATCCCACCTGCCAAAGCTCAAAGTAAATGTGTCCAACCAAGTGAGCATCCTCTTCATAAGAGAAAACACACTCCTCATTAATTAAGACAGCCTTTTTTAAATCATGACAGATGATTTGAATATGAACTTCATCTCTATCTTGAACTCCATAGGCATTTTTCATAATCAGCGTTTCAACTTTACCACCTAACGCTTCATCCCATACTAGGGAATAAATGTTAATATAGCCATCATAGATTTCCATACGATATCCATTTGAAGTATCCCATGCACGGAAATAAATTGAAAATTTACTATGCTCTACGTTCCTATAATCAGCTATAAGTTTCGTATCAAAAACTACATACTTATTATTATCCTGACTTCCAAAGTGGAAGATAGAGGAGCCTTGCTCCTTTGTATCTATAATAATTTTTGTTTCATCAACTGAAATATATTTAAGTACATGATCTGTATCACCTACAAAAGCCTCCTTTAGGCTTAAAACATCTGCCAGCTTTTCTGCTTCTGCCGTTTTAACATTAGATAAATCATGCTGGGCATCTGAAACAATAATATTAATAATTTCTTCATCAGTTGCAGAAGTGATATTTTCTTTAGCATCCTTTATAATTCTGTCAATTTCAGCAAGTCCTTTCTTGCTATAATCAGCCTTTTCTAGCATTGCTGCTTTAAAAGCATCCATTTTTTCGTTAGCTTCAGCTTTTACAAGAAGCAATGCTTCTAATGCAAGAGTAGGAATTGCATCAATTGTACTTTTAGCTGAAGCTAATTTACTTACTATCTCAGCAATTGTTGTACAACTGCTGATTTCAGCTTTAGCTGTCTGAATTGCATCTGTAATTGCTTTTTGATTTTCCTCATTATAGTCTGTTAAGCTTACGTATTCCTCTAACTCCTTATGAGCATCTGTAATAGCTTTAGCCAAGGCTTCTTCATCTAAGGTTCCTATCTCATCAATTTCTTTCTTTGCCTCTACTATGGCATTTAAAATATCAGATTCCTCTAAAGCATCTGTAATCTTCTTCTTTGCCAGTTCAATAATTTCTTGAATTTTTGCCTGATTTGAAGAACTATACTTTGTCATATCACTAACATAATCATTCAAATCCTTAAGAGCTGTTTCTCTTTGCGTTTTTAATTGATCAACTACTACTGGTGGATTATCATCAACAGGGGGCTTCTGTTCTTCCTTTTTACAACCAATTAGGGTGAGGCCAATTAGCAAACATAAAATAAATCCAAATCTTTTTTTCATTTTTTCTTTTTCCTTTCTGCTTGAAGCTTTTTATTTTATAGAGTCTTAATTTTTAGATTAGAAAAGGTTACCTCCATAAAATTAGAATATAGTCCACAATATCCTCTAGTTCTCCCCATTGGATCAAAGGTTTCTAATACCTTTGTCCCATTCACATACATCGTGATTACTTTACCTTTCTTAACTGCTTTAATATTATAGGTTTCTCCTGTTTTAAACTGATAAATATCACGACATGTTTCATCTGAATACTGATAATCTGATTTAATAATCGTTACCTTTGTGTTGTTTAATGCACAATAATATCCACGGATAGATTTATAATTATCCAAATCTACATTATTGAATGCCCACTGATCACAGGCAAGGACAATTCCTAAAGTTCCTGACCCATTTTCTCCTGTGATTTTAATATCACAGCTCATTTCTACATCCTCTAAAGTCCCATTACCAAATGTACATAAATATCGAGCTGTATTCGTTGTCTTTAATCCCTCATCCGTTGAATTTATGAAAGTTGGATACCCAATTCCCGTTTCAGGATAGCTCTTTAAGTCATGCTCATAGGTTGTACCACTTACACTATAATTTTTTTCACAATACAGCATTTGGAAGGCAAAATCATCTTCTAAATTTAGTAAGGTTATATAGTGATTGCCTTTTTCCAAATATAAATCTGCTAGTTTCACTCTTACATATCCATCATATGGAAACTGACTATAATCAGGAACCTTCCACTTGAGGATATCCCCTCCATCAACTTGAACTCCTATCGTTTTTCCATAATACCTAGAGGTTAAGACGATGTCTAAGCCATAGGAACCACTTTGAGTGATATATTCAAGGTATGTTGCATAATCTCCTTTTCGCCCCAAATTCAATTCATAGGTTCCATCTAAAACGTCCTTTGCTGTGGTTTCTTTTGCAATAGCTAGTCCGCTATCCTCACTTAAATGACTCAAATTTAAATCATAGGAGGTTGCAGGAATGTTTTCTTGCTTTGCAGTTTCTTTATCACTATCTCCATGTGAAGTATTATTAAAGGTTAAACAGCCAATTTCACGATAAGAGCTTGTATAGCCAACCTTACCTCCAGTAAATTTTCCAACCTCAACATCATTTGCTATTTCTTGACTATCAAAGGTAACATCCATTAATCCATTTTTATAGCCAATCCGGATCGTATGTAAAACGTCTGGGTTGAATTTACGATAGGTTTGAACCTGACCCACAGTTTCATCATTTCCTTGAGATACCTTATGAATATTAATCATACTTCCGTTAAAATCTACATATCCATAATTCTCACTATCTTGGTAAGAAAATATCATCTTGCCTGTCCCAGCCATATTAAATTCAACGGTAAAGGAATCTTTGGTAGGTTCTTTACTTAATAAGAAATCGCTGGTTTTATCTAGATTAGCTGAATCACGTTCTACATAATCCGCCAAATTCGGTTTAATATTATCGTATAGACCTGTGTGCTGCATAACAACATCTGGTCCATTAAAGAGCAATCTAGAAATATTAAATCTTCTTCCTGTACTATTTCCTTCCATAAATGAATTATGGAATCCTAGATAGTAGCTGTCTAAATCAGGTCCCATTATCACACAGCCATGTCCTAAGCCATACCAGTCATCATCTGTATTTAGGAGTACGTTCTTTCCTTGCTTAATGTGTTCCTGATCTACAATAGAGTATTCTGCTGGACTATAACTGTAATCAATTCGGTATGCTCGCTGAGAAACACCATTTCCTGTATAAAAGTAATATCTAATTCCATTTACTGTAAGAATTTCAGGCCCTTCCGTCCAGCCAGTCATCGTAGCTGTCCTAAGCAATGTCTTCTCTCCTAAGGACTTCATATCCTCAGAAAAATACGCAGCAGCCAAACAACTGTCAGCTGTTAGCAGTACCATTCTGCCATCAATATCCATATACATACTGCCATCAATAGCATTATCAATTGTTGAATCTGTCAATACTTCAAAAGGCCCCTCTGGAGAAGTACTGGTTAAGACATAATGCCCTTTCCCATTTCTAGATTCCACTAGATAAAAGGTTCCATCTAAGTAATAAACCTCACTTGCCCAAGCATCAAACGTTTCATCAATGGTATCACTTACAATATATCCTCTCTTTGTTACACCATTATCAACAGGCTCCCAGTTTAACAAATCAACCGATTTCCAACCCTTTACACCCTTTTGCCCATATTGAGTTGAACATATCAAATAATAAACTCCATTAAAGCGATATATAAATGGATCTCCCACGCCATAATTATTTCCCCACTGACCTTCTAGCCGATCCTCTAAAAAGATGTTTTGATAGGTTTCAAATTCAGTAGGTATATTTTTCAATTCTGGGTTATTTACGAATTCAATTTGTTCTACGGGTTTACTAGAACATCCAGTTAAAACCAATAAACTAATTAAAAGTATCCATTTTACGTATTTCATCATTCTACCTCCTATTGCTCATAATTCACAATGAAATAAGTATTAGGTCTGTTAAAATCAACTGTCCGATGATTAACAGTCATAAGAGAATTTTTACTTATTCCATCATTCCATAGTCCAACTGCAAACCCAATGGGATTCCCAGCTTCACCAGCAGTAAAGATAGAATTACTTATTTTAATGTATATCTCATCATCATATAAATAAGTCCATGTAGTACTTGCCACAGTTTCATATACTTTCTTTGTACTCTCCTTATTTGTAGCTTCATCAAAGCCTGCATAATTTGAAACTGGCTTTCCAGGATATAGGGAAATATGATATGAGTACCTATCTTTAGAAGTCTTATTTGGAGTACAATTCATATCTAAATAAATATTAATTGAATGAGATTGGTCAAAATATCCAATGCCATTGTCTACCAGCTTAAATTTCAACATAACGTAGTCCTTAGCCTTAGCATAGCTAACTGTATATTGCACTGTTTCATAATCAACCGCAAACCTTCCAATTGTATCAATTGTTTCATAAAGTAAGGCTGGATCTGGTTTTTCATTACACGATCCAACAAAAAACTTAGAATCAGCACTCAATCTTTTATAATTTATTGTAGCTTCTGCCTGTATGTAATTTCCTTTGGTATCATACATACCTGCCCAGTTATAATTCTGCTTTAAGCCAAAGTACAGGCCAAAGACTTCATCCATAGCTACACCAATTTTTTCATAAGGAATATCTGCTTCCACATAATAAAGCTCATTGATTTTTCCATACTTTGTTATAATGCCGTTCCCATTTACTGCCTTACCACCATAATTTGTGATATCTCTCACTCCATTTGCTTGATAAGCTAAACAGAATAGATAATCCGTAGAATTTCGCTGATTCATTGAATTGGATTCCTTTGTATCAACAAAAACCTCAAAATAAGAATCTGGAAATTGTGTAACATCAATTACGGCGTCTGTTTTTAAAACCAGTTTAAAGGAGTTGCTTCCTCTCACAACACGTGCAGTGGCATGCCCAACAATATCATTTCCAAAGTCTACCTGATCACCAAAATTTTCATCTAATTGAATAGGAGCTCGTTCTGTTATTCCATCTATATTTGCTTCTAAAATATCTAAAGAAGCATAATATGGAATATGATTCTGCTCTGAATACTGAATGATGTTCTTATAGCCATAGCAATTAGCTGTTAAAGTATATTGTCCATTTTCATCTGACAAAACGAATGAATCATTGAGCTCAACCTTTGCATTCGCAATAGGTGTTTTTCCATCTCGTTCTGTTACCGTACCTGTAATTGTTGTCTTATAATTTGCTTCATTCAAGGCTAAAAATAAGGAATCTCCTACATCAAAATGATTGTCTTGAGCCAAACGCACATCACGCTTTGTGATATTCAGGGATTGATCTAAAAAGTCTCTTTTGGTACATTCTAAAACAAAATCATCAACTGCATTTTCAAACTCTAATTTATATTCTCCATTAGAATTTGTATAGGTTGTTTTAAGCCCTTGCGCAGATACCTTAACACCAGATACTGGATTATAATTTAAATCAACTAATCTACCGCTAATCGTCCCTGTAACTGGGCATTCATTTAATTTATAGAATCTGTTATCCTGATGTAAAACCAAATAATTATCTGGCACCTGAGGATCAACCTCTCCATTCCATTTATGTCCTCTATTTCCTGTTTTTGTAACCCTGGCAAAAGCAAATGACGTTGGTGTATTCTTGTTTACATCCTCACCCATAACAGAATAGGAAATGTAGCCTTCTACATTAAAGCCTTGATCTACATCTGTATGATCATTTACTGTCCCATAGGGAAAGACATTTGCCACAAATCCTGTCAAATAGGAATAAATGCGTCCTGAAGCTGTAACTCTGAATTCATATTGAAAGGAATCTCTTTTTTGTCCACCCATTCCATAAGTGTCAACATAAAGCTCAACTGAATCCGATTGAGCAGTAACCAAATTAATATCCTCAACATTTAAAGTAGACAAATCATCATCCTCACACTCAAACAGAAAATAAATACCCTTTTCTCCTTTATAAATGGAAACATATGTTGTTTCTGTTTCACTGGAATATACCAAATGCCGTCCACTTCCCATTGGAAAATCATAATTTTCTTCTCTAATTCCATCAATTTCAACCTCAGGATCTGTATAAATCCCTTTGTTTCCAAAAGGATCGTTTAAATCAGAAGCTCCTTCACCCTCTTTAATTATTACATCATCTCCAAACCGAATATCATACGTTGGTTCCGTCTTACTGCAACCAAATAAGAATAAAGCAATTGGAAATATCCAAATGAATCGTTTTAATACCTTAGTCATCTTTTTCTCCTTTCTACTATCGTTTTTTTCTTTCAAAAGATGTGTATTTCACTTATTTTTCAATTACGCTAGACCTATAAAAAGTATCAAATTCTGTTTACAGTCTACATTCAGGCTTAAATCACTTGCCTGATTTTTCTTGTTATAGATTATAGGTTTAGATATTTCTTTACCTATACTTTTTCAAAAACTAATATAAAAAAATTTTGGAGTAAAAAAAGATTTTTTTATTCTCTATTTTGTTTAAGTAAAAAGCTTTAGAATGTTAAACATCCCTTAATTAATCCTGCTATCTTCTATTATATTGAATAAATCCCATTGGAGGGTTTCCATTTTTTACCTTTTATCACTTCAGATAACCCTGTAAATACTTCTATACAT
>JAIEEQ010000083.1 GCA_029067355.1 Anaeroplasmataceae bacterium
ACAGCTATTACATTTCCTACATCGTCTGTTTCATAACTTCTAGACAGACTTGTTGTTCCATATCTTATTGTTTCTTTTTCAATTCGTTTAGAAATATAGTTTGACTTTTCGCTTTGTTTTTTATACTCAAAGGTAGTAGACAAGATGTCATTATCCTGATGCTTTATCACTTTCTTTTGTAACATGCCTAATTCATCATACTCTAAAACCTTCGTTGTATCCTTAAGTTCATTTGCTACTTGATTTAACGTAGATATTTCACAATATGCTTTACGTGTTGCCATCATCTCAATTTGCCCTAATAATGGATAATAGGTATAATAATTTCCCATATTCTCATCTTTAATGTCTACTGGATCAAATAGCTTTCCCACAGATAGAGTAAAGGTCTTAAACAATGTATTATAGAGTGTATGAGAATAGGTTTGTCCATCTAAATAAATTCTTACTCCTTCTATATAGGCAGTGGTAAATGAATTTGACACTGACATATCTGCAAATGAGATTCCTATGGTATGCCATACTTCTGTACTAAAATATAAATTTGTTTTCACATGAGAATTACCATTGTGTATATATAGATAATTATCATTTCCACGATATAATCCTAGTTTTCTTCCACTTGTATCCTTTAATTCTAAGACGTATTGTTTTTCTGCTGTTTCTCTTATAAAGGCTCTCATTAATATCGTTCCATCTGTTGACATATCTAGGTCATATTCTAATCGTCCCTCATCCGCAACATACGCATACCTCTTTATTTTATTATTATAATTAAAGGTTCTATCCTTATCTGTATCACTGACTCTTCTTACATCAAAGGCAATTGGAGATTTTCCTGATAAAGATTTAACACTATTTTGTAAAGGATATATTTCAAATTGCTTTACTGTGGTTTCTGAAAGATTATGAGTAGTTGTGGCACTAAAGTCAACGCTATTTCCATCCAAATATGAAGAGCCTATCATATAATCCTTTGTCAAGCTATAATATTCCTGCATCTGCTTTGTTGTCAACATTGTTCTGCATCCAATCATTAACGCTGCAATTTTGCATTCTAACGCATCATATCCATTTGAACCATCAAAACGATAACCAATATGACATAATCCTCCATCTGTCATAATAATCTTATTTGATAAATTTGCTTTTTTCATTTCTGAATTTAAATATAATTCATAACTGAATATCTTTGCATAGCCTTGTCCATCATCACGATACCTAAAATTAAGCCCAAAGAAATTCCATTGATTCAATTGAACCTTTGTCGTCGTAGAAACATAGTTCATTGTTCCGCTATTTTCTTTTAATTCTAAAACTAATTCATTAGAGGAATTTTGATATACTGCAACATAACTCTTTATGTTAGAAGAGCTTGCTTTGGTATAAAATAAATATTTTTTAGAGGATGGTGTTGAGGTTGGATAAAACCAAAAGCTGATACATCCACTATTTTCATAATACTTAGTTGCTGGCGGATTATAACTCATTGGATT
>JAIEEQ010000084.1 GCA_029067355.1 Anaeroplasmataceae bacterium
ATAAAATATATTTCTTTTACCTAATTTAGAAAACAATTCTGTCCAAAGAAACTAAATGTCTTGTAATATTTTTTCTACTTGAGCATATCAAAAATAGACGTTTGCTTATGAAGAGTCTGAATATAGCTTGTTTGAACTCCAGAAATGATACAATCTTCTAAAGTGATTTCCCCCAAAAGAATAGGTGAATTTGGATTATGATATTTATAATTCTCATATGCCTGTTGTGGGGATTGATTTGCATAACAATACTTACATCCATTTAAGCAGGTATCATAGGCACCAATATCTCTGCTTTCAATACAACGACAACCCTCACGCATACCTTTATGATGAATTTCTTTAAATTGAATTCCATTTGCTTTTGATAAAATATCTAGTGTAGTACACCCAGATGTTGCTATTCCATATTCTTTAAAGCTTTCATTTGTTCCACAAATTTGAATCCTTATTCCATATCTCTTAGCAATGCTTCCTAAAGCTTGGGCAAGAGTTTTCTTATCCTCTTTTGAAAAAGGGATAAGCTCTGGCATATTTTTTTCTACCTTTTTATATAACTCTACAAAGCTAAAAATACAGCGGTCAATATAAGGAGCCAATCTTTTAGCAATTGCCTCAAAGGTTTTTTTGTGAACCTCTATTGTATATTTTTTTGTAAGAAGGATTGGATCATATCTCCAGGCAACCTTCCCTCTGCCCACTTGCTTAGAAAGCTTAATTAATGTATCAATACTTTCCTCTATTGAAGGGACTCCAGGTTCTATATCCTTATCATATGCAGTTATTGTGTAATAAAAGTACGTATTATAGTAATTTGTGATTTCATATAATCTTGGCAAAATAGGGGCATAATTCTTTGAACAAAATAGTACAGCATCAATTTTATCAGGACTAAGCTCGTATCGAGTTACCTTGTTTGGAAAAAACGGATTTCTTACATACACAAATCCCTCTTCAAACCTTTTTAACAGCCAGTCAGAAAAATATTGTACTATATCCGTTCTAGCACCTGTATTTAAAATCATATTATCCCACCTCTTTTCCAATGGATTAGTCCTCCTAGATTCGTATAGCTATTTCTGTTCTGATAATATTTCAGCTACAAGCTTTTTTGCCTCAGAATAGTAATAATTAAATACCTTATCTCTTTCTTCTAATGGATGGTTTAGTTCATACTCAATAAATTCAATATATTCATTCAAAAGAGAAAGTTGAATATCTTTTAGATATTGTTCCCAGTCTGGCTTTTGAATCAGTCCTTTATATACCTCTTTTATATAAATCTTCCTATGCTCATCTGTCATATAAAAGGGGAAGGTGGTCCGTTCTTCTGTGCCATGTGCAATTAGTCTAGCTATATCTAAAGAATACGGCATAATTCCTGCAAACGCCCAATCAATAACATATACATAAGGCTCACAAAAGATGGCATTATACTGCAAAAAATCGCCATTACATAAGGTTCTTGGACAGGTTTTTTGTCGTTCTAAAAACATTTGATATGCTTTTGCTAAATCAGGCTCTTCAGCAAGGCATAAAGAACGCTTCTCAATTCTTTTTAAATATCTTTCAAAACGATTATCACATTTTTTTGATTGAAACTCTTTTTCATCTGCCTGCCAGTAGGCATTCATTATGGAGGTAATACTATCTGCACAAGCATAAGCCATCTCATTTGTGAAATTTCGTAAATCAGAGCCTTTTATATATTCAAGTAATATCCAAAGGCTTCCTTCTCTTTCTATACTTCCATAAAAAATAGGAGTTTTAAAGGTATTTGAATTTAAAAAATTCTGGTAGATACTTATCTCCTGTACCTCTGATTTTTTTAAAACATATGGCTTATGATCTGCTGTAATAAGATATACATTATACCAATTCATTTCCCCCTCTCCATCATCACAAAACTGCTCCACAGTAAATTCAAGAATTTTTTTATGAAGTATGTTTTGAACAATTTCTAAAAAAGAAAGTTCCATTTGTGGTTTATCTAAAAATATTCCCATATCTTTATCCTTTCTTCCACTTAAAAAAACTTATCCTAGCCTATTAGATACAACTATGATACTATTTGATATTATACATCAAAGCTTTCTGTTTTTAAATCACAATAATATCTACCCTTTACAGCTGTAAATTTTAAAACACAATAGTCTGGGTCAGTAACTCCCTTCTTATAAAATATTGTATCTCCTCTTTGCCAGATCATCTTCTTTGTTTCTAAATCTGTTAAAACCTCCATTTTTCCAATAAGTACAACTCCTTTATACTGAAATAATCCTTTATGATAAAAATAGACAGAGGCCTTAGGATTACGCAAATATTGGGTAACACGCATAGAAGATGTATTTGTAGAAAAATAGAATTCCTTCATCCCTATTCTTTTTCTAGGCTTCAGCATAGCTTTTATGTAAGGATAGGAGTTCTCATCCACTGAACCTATGAAACTCACCTTTTGCTTATCAATAAAATGTATAATCTTCTTTAAATCCATGATTCTTCTCCTTTTTTCTTTCTAGTTACAATTAAACCATTTATACCATCAGATTTCAACAATTTCAAAGAAATTAAATATCCTTGGGCAAACTATGATTTCTCATTTTCCATCTTTTAAAACAAAAAAATTTCCTTCATTCATTAAATGAAAGGAAACCGAATGGCTAATTTTATAAAGGAACTTGATTCTCTAGGTTGTATTCACAAATATCCTTATTTTCATGCTTATTATATATGGAAATGCACTGGGAGTTGGTTTTAATATAAATATAACCATTTCATCTATTCTGTGGAAATAAAACTAAACTTAGAAGTCAATCTCTTAAAGTCTTCATAAATCTATTTATATTGTTGATTTCATTGCTGTTCTACTTGAAAGTACTAAAACAAAAATCTTTGCTCATAATAAATTTTCTTAGTTCTTAAACAATTTTCTATTTTTCAAATGGTCTAACACAACTTATAATCGTATCACAAATCATTGACGTTTCTTCTTTGCATCCTCCTTTTATCCATTCATCAATTAGTGCATAAATTCCATTGATGTAGTATGCTGAAAAATATTTCTTCTGATTTTCTTCTATATCAAATATTCTAAAAATTGGATATAAAATATTTTCTTGTAAAAAATTATATTTTTTAATGGATTGCATAATAATAGGATGTTTTGCTGAAACCTGAAAAACCACTTTGTTTTCTTTTATATAATTCAAATATGGCAAGAGATATTCTGGTGTAATTAAAATTAAATCCTCTTTATTGTGATTTTGAATTTTTTTAGCTATATCTATATCATTTTCAGCAAAACAAGAAAAAAACTTTTTGTTTGTGGTTTCTATTGTTTCATATAAGAGGTCATCAATGTTATCATAATGCAAATAAAAGGTTGAACGATTTACGCCAGCCTTTTTGCATATTTCTTTGATTGTTATAAACTCATAATCCTTTTTGTTTAATATTTCGACAAGTGCTTGATTCATTAAAAGAGCAGTATTATAATATTTGCTTTCTGATTTTTTCATAGCACCTCCCCCTTCTTGTTATTCTTCACTGATTTCTTTTGCAAGCTTCATTATATCAGAGCCATATTTAGACTTGCCTCTTGCAAGAATTTTGTTGTAAATTGGATAATTTATTCCACAACCAATAATCCCAAGAACTCCTATAATTATCCCTGCAACCATTGCACCTAGGCCAGTACCTAAAACCTTCATCGACAAACACATTCCTGTTCCTAAAATTAAAGCACAGATAACTCCAAATGTGTAAGTGAAAATTGTTGCTGGCATCTTTGCTTTGTTATCCAACTTTCTTAATTGCTTTACCTTCGTTGTGTTCTTTGGTGCATATTCGTTTGCAATTTGCTCTGCATAGATTTTGTCTGTATTCATATTCTTACCTCCTTAATGAAATACAGATACATTATAACAGGCAAATTATAAATATTGCACAACACAAAACTTAAAAATTGTTGATTTCTAAGCAATTTTTATTATAGCATATTCTTTTTATTTTGTATCATTTATTGAATACATTTAGAATACAAAATAGAAACCTTCTGTATAAGAAGGCTCAGACTATTGACTAAATAAAATTTATTAACAGTTTGTCCATATGTCAAACATATCTATCACTTTGACCTTTGCTTATTAGTATTTAAAACTAACAAGTGAGGGCTTTATTATCCTATTTACTTAATAAAAAATTTATTTGAAATTTTCCTTCATCTATATATTAAGTATATTTTTTTTAAATCTATTGTTATATGATTGAATAATATCTTGTGTAAAATTATCAATACTAATCTTTTCAAAATCAATTGAACATGAAGCTGGTATTATACCATCAGCAATTAGTTCTGTTGTTGTAGTGTATATTTTAGGAACTGTTCTACAAAAATCTACTACTAAAAGCGCACATCTCTCATATTTGTGAAGATCATCATCAGCACTCTGTCTATTACTTATTGCAGAAAAGAAACTGATATATTTTAGAACATTCGTTTTGCTCGATTTAAATCCCACTTTATTTTTTAACATTAAAGCTTCATCGTACTCATAAACTGGTATCAAATAAACATCTCCAAGAACCATATTTGGATAAATGAGATGAAGATTCATAGGTTCAGCAAATGTTCTTTCAAATAAAGTATCTGCATTCTTTGCTAAGCTACTAACTTGACTTCTCACATTTATTACCAGAGATGCCTCGCAAAAGGCTTGTCCATAATGATCCGTTAGTCCTTCAGTCGCAAGAGGTCCCCAATCAATTATTCTTGATTGTTTTTTTATTGTTGTTGGAACAACACAAACATCTTGATTTTTTTGTTTTAAGAAACCAGCGATTTTCAACTCAGGTTTTGATGCATTATGTGGTGGAAAAATTCTATGGAGTTGTACTCCATTATCAATTAAATCTTTTTTCACTGCTTCGTGAATCAAATTAATCAATTTGGACGATCTAATAAGACTTTCTTTTGCCTTTAATCCATTACCACAATTTTTACCATCATTACATCCAGAAGTAATGGCCTCTTCAAGAAGCTGTTTAAACTTATTTATAGCTATTTGAAAATTGAGAGAAATCATAAAAAATACACCTTTCTTAATTGAAATAGATAACAAATTATATCACTTAAGGTGTATTTTTGTCAAATCAACTAATACTACTAGAAATATAAATCGTATATGAATTTATTCATCTTTTTTTCATCTGTTTCATTTTTTAAATATTGGATTTGTTCATTTGTCAAAGTTGGATAACTAAATCCTTTCAAATATTTTTTCTGATAGCAATGAAACCCACCTTCTATTGAATAACTTGTATTTTTTATATAAAAATCCATAACTGATGATTGTAGTATTTTTTGTAAGCAAATTAGATCAAGTCTTTCATCTTCATATATTGCAAAACCATTACAAATTAACGCTCTTTCATCCTCACATAAAATAAATTTAGGTTTTCCTAGAAATTGTGAATACATAAGCTTTCTTCCAGTATTATTTATACCTTGGCTTCTGCCATATTCATAATAAACGCTAAATTTAAACTTACTTCTTTCGTCAAGAAGAGGTTTTATAGCTTCAAAATACTTATAAGTTAATGGATACCGTTCCTTTAATATACTCTCAGATAATGGTTTTGGTTTTGTAATATTCTCATCATATGGAAAAATAATATATTTTTCATTAAACTTGATGTTTTTAGAATCATATATATCTGAAACTTTATACAATGGACGTAAAAGGGTATGTTCAATTTCATACAATTCTTCATTATAGATTTTATAATATTTTCCATCTATTATTTTATCAATAATATAAAGTTTATCACGCAGAGTGGCTATGCCTGTCTTTATTTGCTTATCTATTTTATTTTCAAAAGACTGAATTCTTTTGATTTTTTCTCTTATTGATTCTGATAGCAAAAGCCATCCATCATTATCCAAAGCCTCAACAGAAATATTTTTAAACTCAAGCAAATCAAGTTCCTTTTCAATATCAGTAGTTCTTTCCATCACAGCATAATCTATATTTTCATTTTCAGCCTTATCCATAAACAAAATGCAATTATACGTCATTACAGGTGAAAAAATCATATTGCAATCAAAATCTATGATTGTTTTTAAGTATTTATTTGAAGAAATGTATTTTCTTAGATTAAAACCAGATCTTGTCTTTAAAAAATTATTCGGTGTGATAAATCCCAATTTCCCTTTTTCTATTAGACTATTCATTGATTTTTCAATAAATGCATAAAAAAGATTAAATCCACCTGATTTTGTAGTGACAAACGTTGATTTCAATTTGTCTATGTATTCTTTCTTTAGATTCTGAACCTTTACATAGGGTGGATTACCAATAACATAATTAGGTTGAGCAGGTAAATAATTCTCCCAATTTTCAAACAATGAATCTATTGTTATAACATTAATCTTAATTTCATTACTACTTTTATTCATAAGTTGAAGTTGCAATTGAATAACAAGCTCTACATCACTTTTACAACTAGGATTTAAATCAAAACCAAATAAATTATTAGAGATAAAAGCACTCAATTTTTCACTAGAAAGGTTAGAAAGTTTAGATATTAATCCAGTTAAAAATGCACCACATCCACAGGCAGGGTCAACAACTATTTTTTTCTCTATGGTTTCTAAATCAATCGTATTTTCTATAATATAATCCACTATATATTTTGGTGTATATACTATTCCATTCTGTTTTTTTTCTTGATTATCAATTGACCCTTCAAATAAATTCTGTACATCCTCAATTGTATACTCATAACCTGATAGCTCATTCTGAATTTTTATATCTTCTTTTGTCCTATTTAGAAAATCAGTTAGAAAATCATTCTTATTATACTCGCATTCTTTACTCATTTTATAAGCAAGCTGATTGGCTAAATATTCAGGCTTATAAGATTTTTTTAGTTTTGCCAAAAGTTCATCTTTTTTCATTTTAATCATTTACTTTACCAACTTCAACAATATCAAAAACATCGCAATTTAATGCCTTACATATTCTTTCCAAAATCTCAGTATTCACATTTTCACTATTAACTAGTTTCGCAAGTGTTGATTGACTTATCCCCGTAATATTTCTCAAATCTGTCTTAGTCATTTTTTTATCAATTAAAAGTTTCCATAATTTATTATAATTTAGTGCCATACACAGCCTCCGCTTAACAAAATTATATCAAAATTTGTATGATTTTGCAATGTTTTTGTTCGACTTCTCGAATAATACATTTATTCATCATAAAGAATATCAAAAACCGTACTCACCTTTTCTTCAACAATAACTTGATCAGTTTGAGAGCAAATATATTTTAAAAAATCTGCTAAGACTTCATAGTTTGAATTGGCTATTTTATTACTTGTCCCAAGAATAAATTTTTCTTTTGCTCTTGTAATAGCAAAATTGATTAATTGTTCGTCATTAATAAAAGATTTAATTATTTCATCATCTTTTATATAATCTTCTACACTATTAGCAATCGTTTGAACTCCAATTTTTGCTAATTCTTGTATTTCTTTAGCATCTTCATCTAAAAATAATTTATTTAAGCTATTTGGCACAATTTATAAGTTTAAACTAAGCAAAACTTTGTATTTTTGCCAAGTAGATTTCAACTAGTTTTTTAATGCAGTAATTGGAACAACATAAACACCATCAGGTCTTTGATATGCTGCATTTGAAAGGCCGCATATTACGCATTTAATTTTAGGTGTTTTACCCCCGTTATCTTCAATTTTTTTGCAAACTTTAATCAAGTTTTCTGCGCCTTCATCAATTTTCTTTGCTCCAAGTTTTATTTCAAATGCACACCAATCACCATTTTCAAGTTCAATAACAGAATCAATTTCATTTCCTTTATAATCTTGATAATGGAATAATTTTGCGCCAAAAGATTGAGCATAAATAGACAAATCACGTTCTACCAATCCTTCAAACAAAAAGCCAAAAGTGTTTAAATCTCCAAGTAATTTTTCAGAAGTAATATTTAATAATGCGCAAGCCATTGCAGGATCCGAAAAATGTCTTTTTTCAGACTGTTTAACTCTTAATGATGAACGAAGATTTGGGGAAAACGGCGTTTGATTATTAAAGATGAATAAACGATTCAAGGCATCAAGATATTTTGCAATCGTGTTTCTACTCATTGATTCATTATCTTTTTCTATAATATCTTTCAGCAAAGAGGAATCTGATACAGTTGTAGATTCATTTCTTGCAAGAGACCTAAGAAGCAACGCTGTTTTGTGCTTATCATATTCTATACCATCATCAAGGTTATTCAAATCCTCACTTATGACATTTTCCATATATGCTCTAGGCATCAAATGAGCTTTCCTGTCATCTACTGAAATATTTTCTGGCCAGCCACCACGAACAATATAAGTAGCAATCTTTTCAAGGGAGACCTCTTCAAGCATTTGCATAGTTAAATTATTATTACAAAGTTCTTTTAAGCTTACTTTTCCTGATGAATCACCTGATTCGTATAATGACATCGTATTCATTCGAAGTCTGACAATTCTTCCTGAACCAGTATGCATAATACCTTTTGTTTTTGGAGTGGATGAACCTGTTAAGATAATTTGCCCTTTTTCATGACGCTTATCAACCTCAGTACGTGTTGCATCCCAAATAGATGGAACTTCTTGCCATTCATCAATCATACGAGGCGTTTCCCCCTGTAAAATTAAAGAAGGATTTAATTCCGCAAGCTGTCTATTTGAAAAATTATTCGTAGGATCTCCAACTAAAAACTCACTATTAGAGTGAAATGCAGAAGTCCAAGTTTTACCGCACCATTTGGGTCCTTCTATACAAACCGCTCCGCTGACCTCTAGATATGTTTCAATCGTTTTATCTATGACCCTTTTTTTATATTTACTCTTATCGTCTATTATACTCATAGTTTACTCTCCTATCTTTTTTATGATTATATCATTTTGAGCAGCTTTTATCAATATGAGTGAGCAACATTTTTAATTTTAAGTGAGCAGTTTTTTCTCCTTGTAATATTTTTGAAGTTTTAGATAATTCACGAGAAGACTTCTTAGTTGTATCATTAATCATTCCGTTTACTTCATAATTAAGCCAATTGATAAATTTTTGGTTGAGCCTATCTAAACCATAATAAATTCTTCCTCAAGAAATTGATGTTTGACAAAATCAACTGTCTTTTCAACTTTACCTTTTGCAGATGGATCTTAACTTTTGCTTAAATAAATAGAAAAACCAGTATCTTTGATGAAATCCTCAAATTCCTTTACAAATATCACGTCGCCTAAATTCTCTGAAACAACCATCGTCTTATCTTGGTCATACATAATCATTTGTGTTCTTCCACCAAAATAATGAAATGCAACAATATGTGCATCAATAGTTGTTTTCGCATCAAATGGGTCTACCGAAAAATATGCAAACTTCATTCTTGAATAAGATAAAGTCATACAAAAGAAATAAATTCTAACATTTCTTTTATAAGCAGTTTGCATGACATATTGACCAAAATCAACTTGTACTTCATACCCTGGTTCAGTCTGTTCTCTTAATATATTTTCTTGGTGGTTTTATTAAACCTGCTTGTTCTCTAACTTTCTTCACATACCTAAAGAAAGTTGATGGTGGTATTTCAAAATCCGGAAAGTCTTCTTTTATCCTATTTAGTAAAACCGTATTGTTTATTTGAGGACAAATCTTCAATATCTCGATAATATACTGTCTGTAATTATCAAGAATGAATTCATGTTCCTTTTGAAATGCATTAAAAAATTCTTCATCTTTATCCCACCAATTCCATACAGTCTTATAAGCTAGATTTAATTTTTCTGATACCTTTAATTTTGAAAGACCTAATTCTTTTAATTCTTGTAATTTTTTAAATTGCTCAATTCCTAACATTAATTTTTACACCTCCTATTTGTTATTAGAATTGATTCATCAAACATTCATTAGGCATCACCTCCTTAATGATATTATATCTTTAGATATAAAAGCTAAAAATGTACATAGTCTACATACTCTATGCATAAGTTTATTATAAGGAAAATTTTTAGTAAAAAATCTCTATATGGAAAACTTTTGAGACGACTATGTAGACTATGTCATAATATAACAAAAGCGGCAGCAATTACGCCACCGCATTGTCATTAAAATGTTGTTTTATTGCAATTTTTTTGCGTATGTATAACAAGTTGTAGAACAATTATCTAGAAATCTATGACAACGTGAAATAATAACAAAATTATCTAAGCATTCTCCTAATTCTTCACTCGCAAGGATTCTAGGGGTATGTCCTTCGGGATTTCGTACAGCATTTACAACATACTCAAATAAATGTTTATATCCTAGAAATTCATCTTTATCTGTTCTTTCAGTTAACTTTAAATTTGGTAGAATCAGCATTGGTTCATCAGTGCTAAAAACGCCATTAATTAGTTTTGTTCCATCTACATTTTGATTAGTTAGATCTCTTATTCGTTGAAATAAACCCTTTGAAGCCTCAAATTGTGCATGGAAATAATCTTTATCCAAATATTCTCTCTTACAATACTTTAAAACCTCCGAATGAATATTTCTCTTTTTAGCTTCATTTTCTAAAGCATTAATTCTTTCTTGAACTTCATCAATAGTATTAGCCTTTTTTACGATTTTAACTTTACCACTTTTATTAATCTCACAACCCATAAATAAGAGAACTGAATTAATATCATTTAGAACATCATCATATCTTTTTGAATCGGCGAACCTTGAAGGATCTAATGCTCTCTCTATGAATGAAACAATTCTTAAATCATTATTAGTCTTATGAAATTCATTTATAAAACACTTATAAATTCTTTTAGATTTGCTATCACCAGCAATATAACCCAAACTAACTGATCTGGATTTTGTCGATATATCTTGAATTGAACACTCAGCTAAATATTTATCAATATTTGTATGAGTTAATTCAGGCAGTGTTCCTAATTTATTAGCTAATGCTTCAAGCTTTGCATCTTCTATTATCAACATACTTTTCTAACCTTTCTTTTAAATTCAATCTTCAACTTTTCTTCATATTTTGGATGTTTGTAACCGAATCGAAATCATTTCCATCTATTTTGCATAAATATTACGTTGTCAAATTG
>JAIEEQ010000085.1 GCA_029067355.1 Anaeroplasmataceae bacterium
TTATGACGAGCATGAGAGGTCTTTGCAATCTTCAGCCAGTTTTCAGAAGGACCAAAGGAATTTTTGCTGGTCTTAATAGAAATAATATCGCCATTTTGCAGTTCATAATCTAAAGGAACTATTTTTTGATTTACAAGCGCCCCTACGGTCTTATTTCCAATATTCGTATGAATCTTATAAGCAAAATCTAAAGGAGTAGCCCCCTTAGGAAGTGCAACAACCTCTCCTGTTGGAGTATATACATAAACATTGGTAGTAAGGATATCCTCCTTAATTGTATCAACAAAATCCTTCGCTTCACTATTTTGATCTTCTTCAGAGTATTCTAATAGCTCTGCATACCATTTCAGCTTGGAGGCAATTTCAAATTGCTCCTTTTCTTTGCAGTATTCCACATTCTCTTTATACGCCCAGTGTGCCGCAATACCCAGCTCAGCAACACGATCCATTTCCTCTGTACGAATCTGAACTTCAAAAATCAAACCATCATTACTGATCACTGTTGTATGAAGAGATTGGTACATATTTGGCTTTGGTACAGCGATATAATCCTTAAATCGCTTTGGCACAGGCGTGTAATGTGCATGAATAATTCCTAAAACCTGGTAGCATTCCCCAATTGTGCTTACAATGATACGAATGGCCAAAATATCATAAATATCCTCAAAGGATTTATTTTGATTGATCATCTTTTTATAAATACTATATGTATTTTTTATTCTGCCCTTAATATCAAAATGAGGAATTTCCTGAGGTGCTAAAAAATCTTTAATCTCTGCAATAGTATGGTCAATGCTATTAAATCGTACAGAAGTATTATTCTTAATTTGAGATGTGATTTTTGCATACCAGATTGGCTCAACATATTTTAAAGCTCTATCCTCTAGCTCTGCCTTAATTTTAAACATACCTAGCTTATGGGCTAGAGGAGCATAAATTTCTAAGGTTTCTCTAGCAATCCGCCTTTGTTTTTCCTCAGAACAGACACCTAAAGTACGAATATTATGCAAACGATCTGCAAGCTTAACAATGATTACTCGAATATCCTTTGCCATAGCGATTAGCATATGCTGATGGTTTTCCGCCTGTTTTTGTTCTAGTGTAGCAAATTTCATCTGAGAAATTTTGGTTACTCCCTCAACAATGGAAGCAATATCCTCACCAAAGGCAGCAACCAAATCCTCCTCTGTTTCCTTCGTATCCTCAATAGTATCGTGCAATAGACCTGCGCATAAGGTCGCTGGTCCAGCATGAAGATGAGCTAATATAATAGCAACATTTAAAGGGTGAATAATGTAGGCTTCACCTGATTGACGCATTTGTCCTTCATGTAGACGACTAGCTAAATCATATGCCTTTTTTATTAAAGCCTGCGATTTTTCTGAATGAATATATTGACTTGTCAATGCATATAAATCCTCATATTCTACCTGCATTATTTTCACCTCCTTAAAGCTTTCTTCCATTTATTCTCCTTCGTATTCCATTAAGGAAAGAACATCATAGTCCTTTAAAAGCTCTCTTCCCTTTAAATCCACAAGCTCAATCAAGCAAGCAATTCCAACTACTTTAGCTCCCAAACGCTCACAAAGATGGATGGTTGCCTTTACCGTCCCCCCTGTTGCTAGTAAATCATCTATAATGACCACACGATCATCTTTCTTTAATGCATCCTCATGAATGCAAAGTGTATTTGACCCATACTCTAAATCATATTCCTCATTTAAAGTTTTTCTAGGTAGCTTCCCTGGCTTACGAATAGGTGCAAAGCCAATTCCTAAATTTGTAGCCACTGGACACCCAAAAATAAAGCCACGAGCCTCAGGACCAACAATCATAGTTGCCTTCTTTTCCCTTGCAAATTCAGTTATTTTCTCAACAGAATAACGATAAGCTTCTCCGTCTCCCATTAAAGGGGTAATATCTCTAAAAAGAATTCCTTTTTTAGGATAATCATTTATTGTAGCAACATACTTCTTTAAATTCATAATTTAAAACCTCCAACACATATATTGTATTATACCATAGAATTTTGAAAAAAAGGGTGATGAAATGAAAAAAAAACTAACAAATATTCAAGTTATTCTTCTTGTTGGTACCACAATAAAGATATTAGGGCTAATTTATAAGATTTTACTAACAAGAATTCTTACCATTGAAGGGATGCGGATTATGTCATTTGTATTCCCAACCCTAAGTCTAGTCCTTTGTCTTTCCTCCTTATCCATTCAAACGGTTGTCAATCAAAATATCTCTGCACAACTTAACAGTTCAAAGACAATTTTAAAATCTGCCTTCAGAATCACCTTTGTTTCCTCCTCTGTTCTGTCAATATTTTTGCTTCTATCCTTTCCTCTATATAAAGTTTTGTATCAAAATAGTTTTATTTACTACCCCCTTTTAATTTGTATTCCCTTGATTTATTTATCCAATACCTCAGGATTATTTAAAGGATATTTAGAAGCCAACAACAATTTTAAAACACCCTACTTTTCCAATTTATATGAACAAATTGCCAAATTTACGATAACCTTCTCTATGCTTTTTATTTTTGCGAAGGAAAGTCTGGAATTTAAAATATTTATGTGTTTTTTTGCGTTAATGCTCTCTGAGGTGGTATCCTTCACCTATCTTTTTATTAAGGTGAAAAAAAAGCACCGATTTTCCTATCGTACCATTCGTACAGATGGCTATGAAAAAAGTATGCTGAAGCAAGCTCTCCCTCTTACCCTAGATCAGCTTGCCGTTACAATTACAGGATATTTAGAGCCCTTGATTTTTTATTATGCAATGGGAAGATTTGGTGTATCCATCTATGAGTCAACCCTTTATTACACAAGAGTCAGCTCCTATGCCATACCACTTTTATTGTTTGCTCAATTTGGGATCCACAGCATTACTAAATATACATTTCCAAAAATCACTAAATATCAAGGAAAAAAAGAATTATATCCCATATTGTCAAAAGCATTTTTTTTGTCAATGATTATTGCAGCAGGGAACCTAGTAATCAGTCTATTTTATGCAAAGGAAACCCTCATCCTTATGTATAAGGATTCCAGTGCCTATCCAATTGTTAAAAGTCTAGCCTATTTCTATATTTTTTCTTATTTCAATCCAATTCTCATTGCAATACTTCAGTCCTATAAACAAGAAAAAAAGCTATTGATCTGTTCAATAGCCTCCTATACCATTACCCTATTTTTAGTTTTTCTTCTAACAAGCCTTTATGGGCAAAATGGTTTTTTAATTAGTATTGTCATAGGGAATCTTCTAAAATTCTGTCTACTCTTCTTCTTTGCAAATCAAGCTGTTCATTTCAAACCTGATTTCAAAAAAATCTTTAGCTTATTTTTCGTCTTATGCTTATATATTTTTATGAATTATTTCTATAAAAGTCTTTTTACGCTTCTTATGTCAACTGCAATTTGTGGCACACTAGCTCTTGTTCTTTTTTATCTGTTCTATAATAATAACAGAAAATATTCTTATGTAAAGATGCATAAATAACATCCTTATAAGAAATATTATGCTTTTCAAGCCGTTTTAAAAAGGTTTCATACTCCCATTCTAATAGCTGTAAGCTGTCCTTTACCACCTTGCCACTCATAATGACGGGTAGCTTAACTTCATCAAACCTTTCTTTTCTAAAGATAGAAAGCGTTCCATTCGTTTCTAATATTGCCAGTTTTATTTCATCAATATCCATAATATGCATCATTCTCATTTGAGAAACTAAATCGTCTACGGTGTAATGCTCCTTTTTCATATTCTTTATAAGCAGTTTTCCATCTAATACAATTGTAGTTGGAGATCCATCAATAATATTTCTAAAAAAAGAAGCCTTAATCAAAAGAAAACTCAATGCCTTTTGAAGAATCACCAAAATCAAAACACAAAAATAGCTTGGAATAATAAACTGATCATTGTCAATCCCTAAGGCAGCAATATCTGCAATAATAAGTAGAACAACTAAATCAAATATAGAGAGCTGTCCAACCTCCCGTTTTCCTAAAATACGTAAAACAAAAATCAAGCAAAAAAAGATAGCCGTAATTTTTAATAATAGAATCCCATAATTCATTTTATTTCACCTAACCTTATTTTTAACATAAAACAGAAAATCTATTCATATATATTAGTGGTGAATCATATGAAACAAAAAGTAAAAAGCGGTATTAAAATTTATGTGTTTTTAGTTCTATATTTATCAGTAGCAACCATTATCTATACCCTCTATATTAATAAATCCAATCAGGACTTTCATCTTCTTGGAAAGCTAATCATTGGTGGAATTGCCTATTTGATGCTGGGATTTACTTATGCAAATGCAATTCATAAAAAAGGATTTATTATAGGAATTGTAGTAGGAATACTGCATTTCTTTTTGATTGAACTGATCTACTTCTTATGCAAAGGAATCTTTCAGTTTGAGGTCTTGCCCTTCTTCATCAATGTCCTTCTAGCAGCTGTTGGTGGAATGCTTGGAGTAAATATCAAGAAACTATTTTAAAATCAACAAAAAATATGGTACAATAGACGATAGGTGATGTATATGAAGCCATTAGCTTATCGAATTCGACCAAAATCATTTGAGGATATTGTAGGACAGGATCATCTTGTCGGACCTAAGGGTGTTATAAGAAAAATGCTTGATGCCAATCAGCTGTGCTCTATGATTCTTTATGGACCAGCAGGCTGTGGAAAAACCTCTATTGCTGAAATCATAGCAGAGCATTATGCCCTGAATTCTTATAGCTACAATGCCTCCTGTGATAACAAAGCCAAGCTAAAGGAAATTGCTGAGGCAGCGAGACTTTATGAAAATGTCATATTAATTATTGATGAAATACATCGTATGAAAAAGGATGTTCAGGATTTTTTATTGCCTTTTGTAGAATCTGGAGCTCTAACCCTTGTTGGTTTAACCACAGAAAATCCTTATCGTGCCATCAATCCTGCCATTCGTTCTAGAACCCATATCTATCGTTTAAATGAAATTACCAAGGATGATATTCTTCTTTTACTGAAACGTACGCTTGCAAAAGAAAAAATGAAGGATATGTCTGAGGATATCTTAAATTATATTGCTATCGTTTCCTCCTGTGAGGTTCGTTCTAGTCTAAATATGCTAGAAATCGTGAATATGCTTGAGCCTGAGGAATTAACTTTAGAAAATGTTAAAGCCTTGATAGGGAAAAAGAGCTTTGCAATTGACGGAGAAGGCGAAAGCTATTATGACATTACTTCGGCGATGATTAAATCCATACGCGGAAGCGATCCTGATGCGACTGTACATTATTTAGCTCGTCTCTTAAAATCAGAGGATATTGAGTTTATCGCAAGACGATTGATGATCCTTGCTTATGAGGATGTCGGATTAGCCAATCCAAATATTGGTCCAAGAGTTTATGCCGCCTGTCATACAGCCCTAGAGGTCGGTTTACCAGAAGCAAGAATTCCTCTTTCCTATGCTGCATTAGATTTAGCTACTTCCCCTAAAAGCAATTCTGCTTATCTGGCTATTGATAATGCTATCGCAGATTTAGAGGAAATGACCTCTATGCAAATTCCACCTCATATTTTAAATAAGGAGCTAAAGAGTGGAAAATTTGTCTATAAGTATCCTCATGACTATGAGGGTGGCTTTGTAAAACAGCAATATCTTCCTGATGAAATAAAGGATAAGATTTATTATGAACCAAAGGAAACAGGCTCCTATGAACGAGGAGTCAAGGAATATCTCAACCGATTAAAACAACAAAGCTAGCCCTTGATTTTTTCAAAATCAGATATAGATACATAAGGTGTTTGCCCATGAAACAAGGTTCCCTCCTTGCGAATCAGGACATCACCTTTTTTTTGTAATCTACAAGCCATATCTGTACCAAAAAGCTTGACTGAGGTAGAAACATCGCTCATATTAAAGGCAATAATATCACACTTATTCAATTCTAGCTTAGCCAAAGCATTTTTATTTCTAGCAACTACAATCATTGTAATTCCTACTCGTGTAGAAAATCGTACAGCATACATAATTTTTTGATACAGGGAGCTAGATATAGCTGCTAAATCCAAGCATAGGAAATGAAATTGAGGTAAAATCAACTCCATTTGGGAGTTCGATTTTTTAATCTGAAGATTTGCCTCTGCTATCGTATCACAATTAAAATACTTTAAAACCTCACTTCTTCTTTCATATTCGCTAAAGGCCTCATCTAAAGCAATTCCAGCTGATTTCTCATTATTCACATATAGAAAGCCTTCCTTGTTCATTTGTGGAAATTCATGATCAAAGTCATAAAAATAAATATCACTATAAACAACATTTTTGATTAAAATACTTAAAATCATCCCTCGAATAAAAGTCTTGATTCCACTGGTTGGATCTCCTGTTAAAACAAGAAGTCTGCCCTCTGCTGGATCTAAATAGATTTTACTCCCATCAACATCAACAGCAAGTGGAATCCTCTTACGACCTTCTTCCTCAAGTAGCATTGACTTTAATGTCAAAAGCTTTCTAAATTGGTTAGGATAATCTAAAACATACTCATTCCCCTTTTTTAAAAAAAAGCATTGTCTGTTGAAAAATCCTTGAATCGCCTTCATTTCCTCTTCACTTCTATGAGCAAATTTTAAAATCATTCTAGAGGCTGAATAGGAGGTTTTATACTCATCAATCATAACATAAATTTTATGCTCCTTAACAAAATTTTTAAGATTCATAAATTTTTCCTTATTGATTTCATTTTGCAAGGTGAAATTCACCTGCTCATCTGTATCCTCAAGACTCTGTATTGTCATTTTTTTTGTTGACTTCTTTGTGATTGTAGGATAATGAATATTTTTAAAATATTTTTTTGTCATATCCATAACCTGCTTTGAGGCCTTGGTTAAGCGTCCTCCTTTAAAGATTTTCAATAGTTTCAAATTTGCAAAATAAGAAATCCCAATTCCTAAAAAAGCAATCCCCACCAAAATACTTCCAATTTTGCTGACCAAAAGACACGAAACTTGCAAAAAAATGGCGCCTAAAATTCCTCCTCCACAACTATAACTAATATTATAGGACTTTAAATAATGCTTATAAAGCTCTAAGGTTTTACTTAAAATATTTGTATTTTTCATTCCTAAAGCATCATATAATCCTAAATGAGCAAACAATAAAAATGAAATAAAAATAAAAATCGTTCCAATAAAGGAAATATGATGGAAATCAATTTTTTTCTTAAAGAACAAATATATAATGCAATATCCCAAAATAAAGGCTAATATGATTGTTGAAAAATCTCCCACTAAAAAACTAAAAAAGAGTGCCAGTGTTTTTCCAGCAAGTCCTACTCTTCCAATGAGCAAAATACAGCATATGCTCACTACAATATCTATTGTTAAGTAAAGGTAATCCTTCTTTTCTCGAATAATATGATTTTTAACCTTTGGCATACCATCAGCTCCATATGCGTAATATAGCATGCAGGATTTAAAAAAAATGATGAAAAAAAGGCTACTTCGTAACCTTTTTTGCGTTTTCTATATCTGTTGAAATTAAAACAGGAATGATGATTGGATTTTGTTTTGTCTTTTTAAAGATAAAATGCTGAAGTTCAGTTTTCAGTGTATTTTTATATTCACTCCAATTAATAAATTTATTCACTAAAAACTGAATGGAAACCTTCTTAAACACTTCCATAACATCAGTATATAAATCTCCATCCACATTGGAATATACAAATCCCTTTGTAATGATTTCTGGTCCTGCAACTAAAGCCTTTGTTCTTGGATTAATATTAGCACATAGCATTAAAAGTCCATCCTCTGCCAAAAGCTCTCTATCGCGCATAACCACATCTCCAACGTCCTTAAATGCCTTACCATCTAGCATAACCTCACCAACAGGAACATCACCTGTGATTCCTTTATACTCTCCATCTATAAATGAGGCAATATCTCCATTATCTAATAATATCACCTGCACATCCTTGTATCCAACACAATTTGCAACAATACGTAATGCATACTGATGACGATACTCTCCAATTACAGGTAAAACATACTTAGGAAGTAAAATATTTATCATTTGTTTGATTTCTTCACGGTTTGCAGAGGAAAGAGGCAGTAAATTTGGATTAAATTCCTTAACATTTGTGGTGACTCTATAAATGACATCCATAGTACGAGCTGCCATCTTTTCTGTTCCAAGATAAGGATTGGTTAAAATAACAACCGTATCCGTAGGATCTAAGTGGATAAGCCTATCAATTTGCTTAGCCATACGCTGAAGCATAAAATAAGGCTCATGACGTTCCCCAGTTACAAGAACAACAAGATTTTTATCCATATTAGAATTATTCTCATCAATATATTTTAAGTTTGCAAGATTTTTTGTAGGGCATTTCAAGTAACCCAGTTGCATTGCCTGATTTACAAGACGTTGCGTTTTTCTACCTAATATAGCAATCTTTTTATTTTCCATGATTGCCATATCAATGATTTGTTGGATTCTCAAAAGGTCAGAAGAGAAAAGCGTAAAAATAATTCGATTCTCACTTTGAGATAGTATATTGCGGATTCTTAAATTAAACTCCAAAATGGTTCCTCGGTTTTGATCATTGTTAGCTCCAAGACTATCTGTAAGAAGTGCCAATACTCCTTCTTTTGCAAAGATAGCAAGTTCTCTATACATATGAGCATAGTCAATTTTAGAATTTTGATCAAAATTATAATTGCCAGTAGAAATAATATAGCCATCTGGGGTTTTTACAGCAATTCCCAAGCTGTCTGGAACATTATGGGAAACATCAAAAAAGCGGACATCAATATCCTTAAAATGCAAAAGCGATTTTGCACTTACTGTAATAAATTTATTTTCTTCAACTGGAAAATCTTCTTCCTTCAAACGATCAAGTAATACGGCCATAGTAAATTTTGAGGCATAAACAGGAGCCTTAAATTCCTTTAATATATTATATACTCCACCAATATGATCATCATGTGCATGGGTTAAAAAGATGCCGACAACTCTATCCTTATTTTCAATTAAATAGGATATATCATTAATAATCATATCTACGCCATAAAGCTCAGCAGTAGGGTATTTCAACCCAGCATCTAAAATATAAAGTCTTTGATTAATTTCTAATACATATAGATTTTTTCCATCCTCTTGGAGTCCTCCAAGCGAAAATATATTTATACTTGCCATAAAACCATAGAACAGCAAAAAGGCTGCTCTTCCTCCTACTCAGTTTAAAAATCGAATTTTTCGTTATTATAATTATATATGAATTATACAAATTTTTCAATATATTTTTTTATAATATTTGCAGCAGAGGCATAAGCAAACTTAGAAGGAATTGCACTAACAATCTCATATCTTATCTTATGCCGTTCAATTTGTTCTATATCAAAGCCGTAAGGTTGAGAAGCAACATCAATAATTCTCTTCTTCTGTAAAGCATTATAATCCCAGTCAAGATTTTTAGGAACTGTATTTATGATGACATCATACTCCTTAAAATCTGCAACAGAATATCCAAGAAGATGAATAAACTTTTCCTCTTCCCCACTCATAGGATATATGGAGAATCTACAATCATTGGCTTCTAAAAGTTTTGCCAAAGTAAAGCCAATATTACCAAAGCCAACAATTAATATCTTTTGATCAGAAACTGCATAATCTCCACAACTTAAATAATCTATAATCCCCATAGAGGTAAGCTTAGCATTGGGAAGAACAAATCTCCAGTCCTTTAACAGCTCAATCAAACGAATCTTTTCTTTTTCACATAATTCCTTTAGCCTACTATTAGCATTTCCAACAAGAATAACTTATGTCTCGTATACACATCT
>JAIEEQ010000086.1 GCA_029067355.1 Anaeroplasmataceae bacterium
ATATCATGGATTCAGAAAAGAATTTATGCAAACTTTGCATAATTTTGTATGTCATTTTCTGATAAACTTAAAGCGTATTAGGTAGCTACTAATATGTGTAAATTGAGATCTTAAACTTACAAACTAAATAGGAGGAAAAATATGGCTTTTCAAAATAGACGAGCAGAACATTTGAATCGCAAGAAAATGACGGTTGTCAGTGAAATTACAAATTCAAGTGGTCAAAAGGTAATTACAGTTGATGTAGAACGTGCAGAGGGGAATGTTTATGCACAAGGAACACCACTAAATGCAGAAAGTTTAAATGCTGAAATTAGAGCATTAGTCAAAGAAAGTACAGCATCTGTTGGTGCAACTGCTGCTACACAATGTGAGTGTGATTATAGTGATAAACTTGCCACTACAAAATTTGTGTGGGATGTTTTAACTGCATTAGGATTAACTAAAATTTACCACAATCATAGTAATTACAATGGTGGTAGTGGTTCAAGTTCCAGTGGAACATAAAATAAGGAAAGGGAAAATGAATATGACTAAAATATTAAGTTATTCAGGAAATGAAGTGTATATAGGACACTTTCAAGGAAATGCTATCAAGCATTTTTTAGATATTGTAGAGGAATATAGTTCTAATCAAATTACAATATCTCCTAGAGTAGGTGTAATTACAACTTTTACTGATAAAAATCAGGCTATTACAGCTTTACAATTAGAATTAAGTAATATGCCTTATGTGAATGCATGTCCTGAAGGAAAAACAGAATGGACAAACATTGATAAAATTAAATGCTATGTTGATGCATTAGAAAAATCAACAAATGAGTACAGCTTGTTAGTTGATGGTTATGATGTATTATTCTTCAAAAATATAGATGATGAGTTTATTTCAAAGTTTGAATCTATGGGCAAAAAGATCATGTTTAATGCAACAAAGAATAATCATCCTAATGTTAGTATTGATGTAGTGGAAAATAGAGATGAACTTGGAGAATTTAAATATTTAAACGCAGGTGTTGTCTTTGGAAAAACAGAGGATTTATTAGAATTTTACAAAGAAGTATTAGAGATGACTTCAAGAAAAGATATTATGAATCCTTGGAGAAGTGAACAACTATATGTTCGTATGACAGCTAATGGTAAAGAATATGTAGGTTTTGATTATAATTGTTTATTATTCCAAACTTTTTCAAAGACGAATAAAACAATTTGTGGAAATACAGTAATTATTGTTTAAAAAAAATGGTCATAGCTTTCAAGATGATGGTTATGACCATTTTTGAAATGAGAAAGGAGAAAATAATTATGAATCCAGAAAATATGCATTTATACCTTTCAATTTTAGCACCAATGCTAACATTACTATGCACAACAGTTGTTTTCTTACAAAAATTTGTTAAAAACAAAAAATTAAAACGAGTTTTAGAAAAAACAGAGCAAATCACAAGAGAAATTATTCCTTATATTACTGAAGCAGAGAGGTTTGTGAATTATAGTGGTGCAGAAAAGAAAGAGTATGTGATGACTAAAATTAATCAATATGCTTTAGAGAATCATATTAAGTTCAATCAAGAAGAAATTTCAAAAAGAATAGAAGAACTTGTGGCATTGACAAAGGAAGTTAATGTCAAAGATATTTCTATTA
>JAIEEQ010000087.1 GCA_029067355.1 Anaeroplasmataceae bacterium
CCCTTTCTTCCTTAACCTTTTTTTCGACTTTATTTTTTTTACGCATTTTTATCTACTTTTCAAAGATCTCTTTGTTGGTGGAGCTAAGCGGGATCGAACCGCTGACCTCCTGCTTGCAAAACAGGCGCTCTCCCAGCTGAGCTATAGCCCCTTCTTGGTGGGCCTAAATGGACTTGAACCATCGACCTCACGCTTATCAGGCGTGCGCTCTAACCAGCTGAGCTATAGGCCCCTCTTAATCTTCCACTTTCCCTTGAGAAACCTTAGTCTCTCAAAACTATATATGACTCTTTCTTAAAACAACTTCTTCTTTCTTTTTTTCTCCTTAGAAAGGAGGTGATCCATCCCCACGTTCTCGTAGGGATACCTTGTTACGACTTAACCCCAATCATCTGTCCTACCTTAGACGGCTCCCTCTTGCGTTAGGCCACCGGCTTCGGGTATTACAAACTCTCATGGTTTGACGGGCGGTGTGTACAAAGCCCGAGAACGTATTCACCGCGACATTCTGATTCGCGATTACTAGCGATTCCATCTTCATGAAGTCGAGTTGCAGACTTCAATCCGAACTGAGACTGCTTTTTTGAGTTTTGCTCCAGGTCACCCTCTCGCTTCTCTTTGTTTCAGCCATTGTAGCACGTTTGTAGCCCAGGTCATATAGGGCATGATGATTTGACGTCATCCCCACCTTCCTCCATTTTATCAATGGCAGTCTATCTAGAGTCCCCATCTTACTGCTGGTAACTAGATATAAGGGTTGCGCTCGTTGCGGGACTTAACCCAACATCTCACGACACGAGCTGACGACAACCATGCACCACCTGTATCCCTGCTATCCTCCACTATGTCTCCATAGCTTCGCAGGGTATGTCAAGACCTGGTAAGGTTCTTCGCGTATCGTCGAATTAAACAACATGCTCCACCGCTTGTGCGGGCTCCCGTCAATTCCTTTAAGTTTCATACTTGCGTACGTACTACTCAGGCGGAGTACTTAATGCGTTAACTTCAGCACTGATTTTCACCAACACTTAGTACTCATCGTTTAGGGCGTGGACTACCAGGGTATCTAATCCTGTTTGCTCCCCACGCTTTCGTGCCTCAATGTCAGTATCGACCCAGCAAGCCGCCTTCGCCACCGGTGTTCTTACATATATTTACGCATTTTACCGCTACACATGTAGTTCCACTTGCCTCTGTCATACTCTAGTCTACCAGTATCTCTTGCCCTACTAGGTTGAGCCTAGCATTTTTACAAGAAACTTAATAAACCATCTACGCACCCTTTACGCCCAATAATTCCGGATAACGCTCGCTCCCTACGTATTACCGCGGCTGCTGGCACGTAGTTAGCCGGAGCTTATTCATCAGGTACCGTCAATACTCTTCTTTTCTTCCCTGATAAAAGAACTTTACATTACGAATAACTTCTTCGTTCACGCGGCGTTGCTCGGTCAGGGTTCCCCCCATTGCCGAAAATTCCCTACTGCTGCCTCCCGTAGGAGTATGGGCCGTTCTCAGTCCCATTGTGGCCGTTCAACCTCTCAGTCCGGCTACGCATCATCGCCTTGGTAGGCCCTTACCTCTACCAACTAGCTAATGCGCCGCAGGCCCCTCTATAAGCGGTTCTCTCCTTTAAATATATACAAATGCTTCTATATATCCTATCCAGTATTATCCATCGTTTCCAATGGCTATCCTCGTCTTATAGGTGGGTTACCTACGTATTACTCACCCGTTCGCCACTAAATATACCCGAAGGTATATCCCGTTCGACTTGCATGTATTAGGCACGCCGCCAGCGTTAATCCTGAGCCAGGATCAAACTCTCCATCGTTTAATCTTAACTCCTTCTTCATTTTTCTTCCTTAAATGAATCTGGCTTCTTTTTTCTTTTCGTCGTTTTTCTTCGTCATATATAGTTTTCAAAGACTAAAAATTGAGTTGCTTTTTTTCGCAACCTTTTTAATAATACTACAAATTCACACCAAAGTCAACCACAATTACGAAAAAAATCAAAAATATTTGGCTAGAAAAGCCAGATTACTTTTCAAGCCAAATATTTAAAAACAAACACTATAAAATATGCTTTAATAAAGAAGAATATTCCATAAAGGATAAATACTTAGGAGCAATATCAAAAACGGTTTTACAGCCATAACTTTTCTCCAAGAACAAGCGGTAGCAAGCTCTAGCATAAGCAATCATAACACTTCCCGTAAATTCTGGATTAGAATCCAAATCAAGTTGAAATTCAATTTTATGTTTTGTCCCATCTGACGTCTTCCCCGTACGGATTACAAATCCACCATGTGGAATTCCTCTATGATTTTTATTTAGCTCCTCTTGAGAAATAAAATGAACAAAAGTATCATAATCTGCAAAATAATTTGGCATCGTCTTTATAGCCTGTTCAACACTTTTTTCATCTGCATCATCCTTTAATACAACATAACAATCTCTCAGGTGCTTATCTCTTACTGATAAAGCAGGCTCCTTGCCACTACGTACAAGCTTTAAAGCTTCCTCTTTGGGAATCGTGTACTGTCTAGCATCTAAAACTCCAGGAATTCTTCTAATAGCATCACTATGCCCCTGGCTCACGCCCTTTCCCCAGAAGGTATAATCCTTTCCCTCTGGCAGAATTGCCTCCATCAAAATACGGTTTAAGGAGAAAAGACCCGGATCCCAACCAGTTGAAATCACTGCAACCGTCTTATTTTTCAAAGCCACATCATTGACATTCGCATAATGGTTTGGTATATCTGCATGTGTATCAAAGCTATCTACAACATTAAACCATTTTGCCAGCTTTGGAGTTTGCTGCGGTAAATCCGTGGCAGACCCACCACACAATACCATAACATCAATTTTATCTTTAAAAGATTCAATAGCTTCTATGGAATATACTGGGGTATTGCTTTCCACCTTCAAGTCTTGAGGATTTCTTCTTGTGAAGATTGCACAAAGCTCCATATCCTTCGCCTGAACACAAGCCTTCTCTACACCTTTACCTAAATTCCCATAGCCACAAATACCAATTCGTATCATCTTATTCATTTCCTTCATCCTTTCTTTCCATTGATGCAGTTTCACTAAATCCTTCTGGAAACCGCTGTTTTAATTTTTCTATGTTCTTTCTAAAAACATCCTCTAGCCGAATTCCAACTGCTGTACACGCTTCTGCTAAATACCATGCGACATCTCCAAGCTCCTTAGTAAATTGATGTATATCTAGCTTATGTCCCTGATACAAATGCTTTTTTACCAAATCAATTGCTTCTCCTGCTTCACCACATAATCCCATTACAGCATTTATCAAAATGTCTTTTTGATCCAAGCTAGGATTCAAGGTTTTCATTGCTAATTCTTGATATTGATTTACTTCCATATATCCTCCTTAGAAACAAAAGAAAATACCTTAAAAAAGGTATCTCCTAATTTTACTATTTTAAACGTTTTACCTCTGTATATGCCATAATGAAAGGTCCAACACCCTTTGCATCATTTTCCACAATTGGCTCTGACATATAATACTCATAAGTGCCATCACGTCTTAAATTGTTTTCAGGTCCAAGACCTGCCACTAAGCAAATACCACCTAAATTCAAATCATCATTTTTCACTGTTAAATAGGTATCACAAATTCCTTCAAAAATCTCTAGACCAATTGTTTGATAGCGTGGAGGTAATGCTTTTAAACGTACCCCCTTTAAAATTGCATAGGCTATCATACTAGAGCCTGAGGTTTCTAAATAATTCCCTTCTCTACCTAAAAAATTTGGAACCTGATAAAACATTTTTGAAGCAGGATCCTGAAATTTCAAAATAGAGTCTACTGTTTCCTTAAACATTTCCATAATGGTATGTCTTTCATCATACATCTGTTCGTCCATATATTCAAAGACATCAATCATAGAAACCGTAAACCATCCTAAGGATCTTAGCCAGAAGTTCTTAGATAACCCAGTTTTTGAATCTGCCCAGAACATTGTCCTAGAGCTATCATAGCCATGATAATATAATCCCGTTTTTGAATCTCTCATCAATTTGTAAACATTTTTATACTGCTCAACTATATCTCTATAATTTTGCATTTTATTCATTTGAGTTTCATATCGAGTATAAAAGGGCTGCATCATATAAAGCCCATCTAGCCATACTTGATTTGGATAAATTTTCTTATGCCAGAAATTCCCTTCCTTGGTTCTAGGATGAGTTAAAATTTGTTCATGAACCAGCTCAATCGCCTTTAAATATTTTTCTTCTTTTGTATATGCGTATAAATCAAAAAGTACACGTGTTTCAGATACGTCATCCGTAGAATATTTCTCCTTATCATAGCCTAAAATCGTTCCGTCTTCATGAACGTAATAATCTACAAATTCCTTTACAAAGGCTAAATATTTTTCATCATTTGTAGTCTTATATAATTCTAATAAGGATACCATCATACATCCATCAATATAATTCCAGGAAGGCTTTTTCCCTTGCTTGATGGATTCAATATTCCATAAAGGTAATTCTGGTTTAGAAGTCATAAGCTTCTTTATATAACGGTCAATGATTTCGTACATAGTTTTCCTCCTACTATCCTGTTATCTCTATTATACAAAAACCATTTCATTTTTACAAGAAAATTAAACCAAAAGCTTATTTAAAAATAATGCTGATTTAAAATTGGTATTCAAAACATTTTCTTCATTTATAAACACCTTTGATTCTGTAATTGTATGAAATTCTAAGGAACGAAACAATTCCTCTATTTGACTACTTTCAGCAATACACACTAACATTTTTAAGCCCTTTTGTCTAGCGGTATCTTCAAGTGCCCTTAATAGATCTTCTAAACATTCTAAGGAAAGAACTTTTTTAAAAACAAAGTAACGAATCAATCCTTTATCTGAAAACTCCTCAAAGGAAATACAGCCTACAATTTTATCCTCATCATAGGCAATACACGCATTATTTAAAATCTTTTCATCTACTTTATCAATGGAAGGGACAGAGGCTAAAAATTCAATAGTATGATTTAAAATAGATGCGTTGATTTTTTCAACTCTAATCATTTTATTCTCCTTTTATCTTGTTAAAAATACTTAAAATAAGACTTTCATATTTTACTTCCTCACTACCATTCACTTCTAAGAATTCTGGATAAACCGTTCCCCACCAGTTTGACCCTTTTCCTTCTCCTATAATAATATACAAAGTCATTTCACTCGTATTTTTGACTGCACTATTATTATATGTTTTATTATATAAGGTATGATTACCTAATTGAATTTCGACATTTTCCTTAAGTTCTTGTGATAAGGCATTTTCAAAAAAAGGTATCGTTTTTCTCAGATTACTTACATAGGTTTCATAATTTGAATCATAGGCTTCTTTCAAATAACAAATCGTGACTGTCTTTGCCTTTTCCTTTACCTCTAAATCATAAGCCTCATCACTATTTGGGATAATCCGCACACGAATTTCTGGTTCCTCTTGAAGCTTAAAAAATAAAGTAAGTCCAAATAATAAGACAATTCCTACAATAATAATTTTTCTCATAAAAACTCCCCCTCAAGATTATCGTATCCCAAGGGGTAAGCTTTTATACATTCCAAATTTTATTAATTTGATTTATTGTTATTGTTCCTTCTCGCAAAACTCGAATCTGCTCTTCTGTACAGTCAATCACAGTAGAGGATACATTTGAAGAGATTTCCATAGGAGGATATATTTGATCTACATCATCCTTATAAATAGATTTAATTTCTTCATACTCATTTAATGGGGCTTTCCCGCTTTCATTTACTGAAGTTGTCAGCATTGGTCCCATTTCTTTTAATATCTCTAACGCCAGTCTTGAGTTAGGAATCCGGACACCAATAGTTTGATATCCTATCTTTTCACTGACAATAGGCTTAGCTGGCAGAATAATCGTTAAAGCCCCTGGCATAAAGGCCTCAATTAGCTTTTGTACAGCCAAGGATACAAAAGCAATTTCTTTAATTTGTTCTAAATTAAAGCATAAGCATGCTAAAGGCTTATCAAAACTTCTATGCTTTAATTCATAGATTTTTTTTATACTTTCCACCTCAAAAATAGGACATCCGATTCCATACACGGTATCCGTTGGAAAAATGATTAAATCAGACATTAAAATCACCGACATATATGAATGTCATTCGATCCTTTCCTTCTAAATCCTTTAAAACCTCTGCTCTTGCTTCTGGAAAATATTGCTTAGCAAGAGCTAGCATCTCTTCTTTTTTATTATACCCATGTTCAAAGCAAATCAACGCTTTCTTCTTTAATAATGGTCGAACTCCACTCAAAATAATTTGATAAAACTTCATCCCATCTGTCCCACCAAATAAAGCAATGTTTGGCTCATTATCCTTAACTAGAGACATAACCTCCTCATCCTCAGGAATGTAGGGGGGATTAGAAACAAAGATATCAAATTTACGATTTTCAACAGGCTTCAGCATATCCCCTTCTAAAAATTCTACAAATGCTCCCAATCTTTGACTATTTTCTTTTGCAACCTCTAAGGCCTCCTTAGAAATATCAGTAGCCACTACCTTCATATTTTTTTCTTCCAAGGCTAAAGTTATGCCAATACATCCAGATCCAGTAGCAAGATCACATACATCAACCTGCTTTCCCTTAAAATGTGCATCATACCGGTATAATATTTGTTCTACCAGTTCCTCAGTTTCATATCTTGGAATCAGTACATTTTTATTCACTTTAAAATCGTATCCATAAAAACAACTAGCCCCAATTAAATACTGAATTGGTTCGTTTTTATAAATGTATTGATTGTAAAGCTCATAAAAGCTCTCATATACTTCCTTAGAAGCCTCCTTCTGAATGCAGGAATACAGTTCTGTTGGAGAAAGTTTTGTAATATGTGATAACAACAAAAAAACTGCACTTGCCTCTTTTCCGTTTTCTAAAGCCAAATCTTCTGCTTCCTGTATTAATTTCTGATATTTCATAGTATCTGCCACTCTATCAATTTATTCTGCTTATAAACAAGCTTCATTTCAAAATATCCTTCATGATTTATAAGCTTATTCATAAAAAGATAATCTCCTTCCCATAATTCTAAATCCATAATTTTTTCCTTTGGTATCCATTCAAGATGTCCCTCATCACAGGCCGACAAAGTCCCTTCAAAGGAATTCCCCTTATATACATAGCTTACCTCATAGATATTATCTATATAAAAATGTAATTTACCACAAAGTGTGTAGTTTGTAAGACGTAAACCCGTTTCTTCATAAACCTCACGTAAAAGACACTCTTCAATTGACTCATCTTGCTCCTTATGGCCTCCAACACCAATCCACTTTCCATGATTTATGTCCTTCTTCTTTTTATTTCTATACAGCATTAAAAATTTTTCATTTTGTTCAATATAGCATAAGGTTGTACATTCCAACAATATCACCACGATTCTACAATCTCTTATAGTAGAATTATATCACAAATTTAAATTCGCACACTACTTTTTCAAAAATTTGTCTGAATTATTCTCGCAAGAAGAAATTAAGTATGTTTACAATTTGAAAAAAACCTCCTACAAGAAGTTTTTGTAGGAGGTATATGGCTAATCTACTCTGCTGATAATCTTAGTAGAAATATTCACTTGGTATAGATGAGAATCCCCTAAATTATTATAGTAATTCACAAAATATATTGCGCCATTAAGAATTGTAAAATCACTTGCAAAATAAGTCGTATCTCTTGCTAAAATTAATTCTGGCTTTGCTGATGGATTTGTTAAATCTATGGCATATATACCAGATCCATTTTCTTTAATCAAATCAGAATAATAATATAGCTTACTATCTGAAAGAATCAGTCTAATAGGGTCTGTATCTGTTTCACAAACGATTTCCTCATTTGTTCCATCTAAATTCATTTTAGATAAATTTTTATTTACCCATGCCAAACCAAACATTTTTCTAAAATAAATGGTATCATTGAAAATTACAAAGGCATCCACATTCCCCTTTCTTACAGTATGTATTGTATTTGAAGAATCTGTTACTGAAATCTTTAAAAGATCCTTGCCATCCACAAAATATAGACTTCCTTTATAATAGGTCAAATAGTCAACCCCTTTTGAATAAAGGATTGTATCTTCCTTATCTGGTGTAATTCGATGAATCGCTGTTCTTGCCCCTGCTACATTTTTTTCTACATAATATAAATTAGTTCCATCTGAAACTATATCTTCACAATCATTCTTAGAAACAAGTTCTGGCGTTCCACCTAGTTTTAAATCCACTCTGTATAAATCATTGTTTACTCCATAGCTTACTTGGTTAAAATAAAGCATATCACCAATAATTGCAAAATCACTTACCTTATTTGATGTTATCCTTGTTTTTGTATTTGATGTTGGATGAACAGCGTATAATGCCTTATCATTATACAAGTCCAAATAATATAATTGGTTTCCATAAGTAAGTAGCTTACTTCCTGTACTTAAAGGAACAACCTCTGGAGCAACAAATCCCTCTAATACCTCAGTCGTTCTCCCTGTTGCAAGATTATATAAACAAAGCATCTGTGTACTTACTTTATAATAAGCCAATGCGTTTCCTGCAAGTGTTAAGGAAGAATAATTTTCATTATCCTCTCCTATCACCTTCGTACCTGGCATATTGCTATCACTTGTTCTAGTAGCAGAAACCTTATAAATCCCCTTTCCAAATACGGTTGAGGTTAATAAATCAACATTTAAATAATATAAATCATTTCCAACAATAACTAAATTAGACCCTGCATCACTTGTTAATTTAATTAGCTTTCCAGTGGAAATCGTATAGCTAGCAATATAGTTCCCTAAAAGCTTATCAATCGTAAAATACAATACACCAGCTTCCTGAGTTAAGCAGGTGATTTTTTCATCAACAACAATTGATCTTGACGAGGTGCTTAAAAGTGATATTTTAGAAAGCTTCCAATCTGCTGTACCATCTGCAAAATACAAAAAACCATTATAGCATAGCAAATACTTTGCCTTTCCAGAAGATAATAAAACGGGCGTTGGCTCTTGGGCTGTTGGGTCTAAAGAATATATTCCGCTTTTGTCATTTGTCAAGCCATTTACCGCATAATATAGATATCTTCCATCTGTACAAAGATATTCTCCTTTTTCAGCAGCAACAGTTGAAACTGTATTATTTTCAATTTCCTTTATAGAGGAAACTAAAGACTTGCTTCTAAAATAAAGATTTTGATTTAAAATTGTGAAATGATAAGCCACATCATGACTTACCTTAGCCATACTGCCATCCTTATATGAATATAATCTATCCTGATCTAATGCATTAGCAAAATATAAGGTTTGATTAAAATAAGCCATATGACGTTCTTCCTCAGAAGCTGTAATGATTAGCTTAGCGGTCAAAACCATCGTTTCATAGTTTGGATTCGTCAAAGTTGCAGTAATGGTATAGGTTCCTGTATCAGTTGCAGTATTTGTGATTGCATTATTTTCTGCACAGGAATATTTTACAGTTGTTCCTAAAGGAAGCTGTCCAACAATTTCAAGCGTATGAGCAGTGCCGTCATATTCAAACCTTCCATCCGCAAAAGTTATTCCTTGAAATTTTGCCTTCTCTATCGTTAATGTGGCTTGTAAGGTTAAAGATGCATACCCTTCCCCACGTAAAGTTACAGAAACCAAATATATTCCAACCTCAGTTTTTTCATTTCCTGTATAGGTCGCCATAACGCCTTCTGGAAGTTCTCCTGTTATTAAAATAGAATGAGCGGTTCCCGTATAGGCAACAGTTTTATCGTCAAATTCTATTCCTTCAATTTTCTTTAACCACTTTGCATAAAGAGTTATATTTGCTGTTACTACCTCTCCTGCTACTGCTTCAGCTGTACAACTTGAATCCTTATACCACCCAACAAAATGCCAGCCCTCAACATCAGATACCTTTGGCAATGTCGTTGGTATTGTATTCACTCCTTTTATCTCACTTGGGGTAGTTCCATGCCCTTGCATTTCAAATGTAATGGAATAGCTCTCCGTTGGCTTTTCTTCTGCTTCCCACTTCGCATATATTGTTACATTTCCTGTTACTACATCCTTTGTGAAATCCCATACATTTATACAGGCTACTTCCTTATACCATCCCTTAAATGTATGTCCTTCCTTTATTGGATCTGCTGGCTTTGTTACTAGCTTTCCTGCTTCAACACTCTGTGCTGAAACATTACTGCCTCCATCTACGTTAAACGTTACTGTGTATTTTGTAACCTCTGTAACTGGTGGTTTATCATCTGGCTGGTCTGTTTCCTTTGGTTTACAAGATGTAAAACTAAGAGCCATCATGGATACAAGAATACATAAAAACAAATTTCTTTTTTTCATCGTTGTCCCCCGTCAATTTTTGATATATTTCACACCTGCATTGTAGCACTTTTATTTTTTATTTACAACTATTTTTTAGTCATTAAAACATCTTTTTTTTCAAATGCAAACCACTGGTTATCAAAAAAGAAAAATCAAAATAAAAAGGTTGTCAAGAAATCTCGGCAACCAATTAAATTTACTACTTCTTAATATTTTTTAGAGTAATATATGTATACAAATAAATAGATAACTAATACAGCACATAGTATAAATAACAATGTATAAAATACAATCGCATTAATAAATCCTGTCGTAATTAAGGCAATTCCACAAACGTAAATAAAAATTTTAATTACCATTGCGTTGGTTTTTAATCGTATAAAATTAAGTCGTTCATCTGTTCTTCTAAGGACAAAGAAATCTGCATATTCCTTATCACAGAAAAATCGAATATAGCGATAAATTTTAAATCCTATATATCCCTCTAATAACACAAAGATTGCATAACGTAAAAAGAATAAATCATTATATACCTTAAATTGCTGTTCAAAAAAAGGTAAACTAAATAAAATCAATAAAACAAGTGGTAACAGAGTTGACAAGCTCATTACAATTAATCTAATCTTAATTCCTTTTTTTAATTTCTCCTGTGTATCCATTAATACTCACCCTCTTCCAAATCAAATATCTGTTCCAAAGGAACTTCAAATATTTTTGCCATTTTTAAAGCAAGTGGTAAGGAGGCGATGTATTTACCTTGCTCAATGGATATAATGGTTTGTCTAGTTACACCTAGCAATTTAGCTAGTTCTTCTTGTGTATATTTATAACTTTTTCTTAATTCATATAAAGAATTTTTCATCAAATCCACTCCTTTAAATTATTATAGCCTAAAATTGTCTGTTTTTAAAGAATAATATGTAAATAAAGGAAGATAATTATGCAATATAACCTAGAATATCATAAGCAACTTGATAGAAGTCATATTCTTCCAAACGTTTTAGAAGGTGCCAAGACAGGTGTTATCTCTCAGTTTTTATCTGATATATTCATATCTCTTTTCTTATTTAATGAGGCTATAATCATTGAAGATATTAAAATTAGTACTATTCCAGCATATTATGCTTCTGTTGCTACTGGAATGCTTGCAGGATTATTAATTATTTATTTAGATCCAATTGCGGTTGTTGCATTCACAACTGTTTTTTATGATTTTATATTTGAGCTTGTAGATTATCATCTTAATGACGATCCCATTGAGTTAACTCCAGTAGAGGAAACCTTTGATATTGGAGTAACCATGCTTTTAATTATTCTATTTGACCCAACTGCAAGACATCAATATTTGAGATATAGCCAAAAGCGACAACTAATTGAGCCAACACTTCAAAGAGAAGACCGCTCTCCAACACTTGCAATCTTCATTACGGTTTTATCAAGTACCTATAATTTTTTAAAACTGCAATCTGAACAACAGGAAAATGAAAATGGCTCTACCGAGCCAAATTCCTGCTAAATATTAAACATTACCTTTTCACTATTAAACATTTTTGTAAGACCAAATACACCTAATCCAACATATAAAATAGTAGATAAAATAAACATCGTAAAGCATAATGGGCTTATTGTCATACTCAAAATTCCAGTTAAACTTTGAATTGCGCCATAAACTGGTATTAAGTATAAAGCTGGATTTGTCTGAGCTGTCGTTCCCATAAAGCTAGTAGCTCCTAAAAGCATAACTAAAATCATCACAGGAATGGATAAGCTGGAGGCTTCTTTAACACTTTTTGCAAACGTTGAAACAATGGTTAGGGCTATGGTAAATAATAAAACCGTCAATATAATAACAACAAGGAGCATTATAATGGTCTGGAAATTATAAGCGGATAAAGAAAGATTCGTTCCAACAAGCCTTGGCAGGGACGCGATTAATCCTATAAAGCTTACCAGGGCAGACACTAAAGCTGTAAGCCCTAAAGCAGATACCTTCCCAATTGCTATGTGACTTCTCTTAGCTGGAGTAACAAGGAGCGTCGCAATCGTACCTCTTTCCTTTTCTCCAGCAATGGATTCTGAGCAAATTCCCATAGCTCCTGAAAATAGAAAGGTCATAAGAAGAAATGGAAGCATCATCGTAAATATCCTCACTGTCAAGTCCTCATTCTTTGCCAGATCATATTTTTTATCACCATTGTTAATATCAAACAAGTTTGACATACTATCCTCAAATGCATTTAATACGCCTGTATATAAAGTGTAAGCCATTGCAGAGGCATCAGAAACACTATTATAATAAATCTCAATATTAGGAGTAGCACTTGAAGATATGAGGCTTTCCATAAAATCAGCAGGATAGGAAACATAAAGATGAATTTCCTGATTTTCTATTTTAGATAATATTTCTTCCTTTGACAGGGCTTCTTCTATATAAGTCACCTCAAAATCCGTAAAGCTTGTTTTAAAGGTCTCCTTTAATTGTGCAGGCTCGTTTTCAACCACTAGAGAAAAGCTCTTTACATCTATCTCACGATTATTTCCCATAAAGTTTCCCATAACACTATATAAGCAAAAAATTAAAACACCTGGCAAAAGAATACCAATCAGCATTCTTACATCCGTAAAATAACGCTTTAGTTCCTTTTTTAATATAATTCCAATAGAACGCATTATTCTTCACCTACTTCCTTTTCATAAATTTCAAAAAATACCTCTTCAAGCGTTTTATTACCAACAATAGAAGAAAGGGTGTCTGATACTACCATTTTCCCATTAATTATAATTCCCACACGATCACAAAGCTTCTCTACCAAGGAAAAGATATGAGTTGATAGAACTACTGTTTTTCCTTCTTTTTTAAGTTCCTGTAAAAAGTTTGTAACCACCTTTGCAGTAATAACATCTAAACCATTGGTAGGCTCATCAAAGATAATAATATCTGGATTATGAACAATAGATATGATTAATGATATCTTCTGCTTCATACCCGTAGATAAATCTGCAATCTTTACTTCCTTAAAGCTATCAACACCAAATTTTTTAAAAAGTAAATCTTTTCTTTCTAAAGCAATATCCTTAGGAACCTGATGAAGCTCTGAAAAATAATCATATAAATAATTTGGAGTAAAAAAGTCTTCTAGCTTAAGCTCACTTGTTAAAAAACCTATCTTGCCACGAACACCTTCTGGATTCTTAACTACACTGACTCCATTAACAATAGCATCTCCACTGTCAGCCTTTATAAGAGAAGAGATCATCCGAAGTGTTGTCGTCTTTCCTGCTCCATTTGGCCCTAATAGTCCATAGATTTCTCCCTTATAGGCAGTAAAGGATAGCCCATCTACCGCAATCTTTACAGTTTCGTTTGTTTTATTGATTTTTTGTTGTTTTCTGGTTAATTTAAAAGTTTTTCTTAAATTGTCTACAATTAATATTTCTTCCATATTTATAAATCTACCCTTTCATATTTTTCATCTTGTTCTACTACTTTCCGATTTTCATCGCACCAAAAAATTTGATCCAATGTTTTTCGTAACGTCTTACATATTGCAATGCAAAGCTTAATTGTAGGATTGTATTCCCCGTTCTCAATTTGGTTGATGGTTTGCCTAGTTACTCCTACTGCTTGTGCAAGCTCTGCTTGGGACATATCTAATTCTGCTCTAGCAGATTTCAGTTTTAAGTTCTTCATCCTCAAAATCCTTTCTTTTATCTATCCTATATTTCACAAACAAATTAACACATACAATCATAAGCAGTCCTCCAGTAAGTATATTCAAAAAAGAGAGTCCTATTTTTCCATTTTCTAAAAAACCATATTGTACAATCTGAATGATACTCATTACAAAATTTATTATGCTAAGCAAAAAGGATATGATAATCAATCTCACCTTACTATCATCTGTTGTTGTATAAGCATCCTTCCAAATTGCAAGAATCACAAATACCGCTATTGAAATTATAACACAAGTGAATATGCCATTCATATAGGTTGACCAATCATATTCTATTATTGTCCTTATCATTCCATCTAAAAATAAACACCCAATTAAGACAAAGAAGCTAATACAAAAACAATCTCCTCTATTTTTTAATTGTCTCTCATCAAATTGAACACCCCGTTGTTTCTTTTTCATAAAAATTATTAGAAAA
>JAIEEQ010000088.1 GCA_029067355.1 Anaeroplasmataceae bacterium
AATAATATTTTTATAATCGTCTTAAATTTCCGCATAATATCCCTTCTTTCTTCTCTATAAATTATTTATAACATATTTCTTAAAGAAAACCTATCCCTTCACAATAAATTAAATGATTTTTTTATTTTCTGAATTGGAAAAGAATATGAATTAAGCTTTTCTCTCTACATAAGAAATATTTTTTAAGCATACTGAAGTAATACCAATTTTCAATAAATCAACTGAAAATTTGTAGTTCTAATTCCTTCTATGGCATTAGAACTTTCTCTCCTTATATCATTCCTTTGCCCTTGAATTTTATAACAAAATAAGGTCAAAGTTAATATGTAAATATTATCTATCTTAATTACAGCTTTTTATATTCACTACAAAAATTTTTCTAACTCCATTTAATAAATCGAATATTAATTTTTCATCCAATTTTAAAGAATGAATAGCCAAATCACAAGCAACTATTTGTATCCTTTATTCCTGACTCTCCCTTTTTCTCATACATTCTTACCCAGTCTCGTATAATGGACGCATCTGATAATCACATGTCTAGTGCTATCTGCCTCATGCTTGTTCCTGCTTTATTTCTTTTTATAGCTTTTAATTTTTCTTCTCTTGTATAAGTTTTGATACTCCTATTTTTAAAAGTTTTAGATTCATATCTCTGATATAGTGCACATTGATATTTCACATTTGAAATGTTATAGTTATATTTTTTTACAATCTCACTTAATGGAATCCCTTCCTCTAAATGCTCTTGTACCATTTGCAATTTTTGTACTTTTGTTATCTTCATAAAAAAATACCTCCACTTATTGTAACATATTTGTCCAATAAATGGGGGTAAGTTCATTTTTAATGGCGCAGAGAAGGGGATTTGAACCCCTGCACCGTGTTACCGATCTGCACGCTTTCCAAGCGTGTCCCTTCAGCCTCTTGGGTATCTCTGCATGGAGCAAGCGGCGGGAATCGAACCCGTACTAACAGCTTGGGAAGCTGGAGTTCTACCATTAAACTACGCCTGCATTATTGACTATAAAGAATTATAACACAATCATTTATTAAATTGCAAGAAAAAGCTACTTTTTCAAATTGAATTCTTGCACTTCATCTTTTACTTATCTAGTAGAATTCTTTTTTACCATGTGATTATAGCCTAAAAGTTCCTTTCATATTTCAATAAATGGGCTGTAATTATTGTATAACTATAAGAATTAACTGTGATTCTAAATTCATCTTTTTCACAATACCAATTTTTTCCCATTTTATAAATTTTGCATTTGGGATCTAATATTATGTCTTTGCAAAATTCTACAACTTCTTCTTCATTTAATTTCAAATTTTTCTTGATACGATCCATTCCCATATCCGTAGTATGTAATAGGTTTACATTTTTTAAAAGTTCTTTTTCCATATAATAAATTTCTCCATATTTATTATTCAGATTTAAACAATAAATTTAATTTATCTGTAATCTACTTTCAAATTACACATTGTTCCAGTAGACATCTGTTTGTAAGTCCAAAGTATATATTATTCTATGTTTAATATTCTGGCACATCTCAGAAAGGTTTCCTGATACTCCATCAAATTGATAATCACAAATTTCATTATCAAACATACCATGCTTGCGTTCAAGCATTTGCTCAACTGGCGCAGGTAAATTGCCGCGCATTCTTTTCTTAAAACGCTCTTTTATTGTATCAATATCCGCTTTGACAAGTATTCTGATAGCTCCATCAGGGAGCAATCTAATATGCTCTTTTTCTGAAATAACATAAATAATATTTTCATCTGTTAGCGCGTTGTTCAATTTTGTCTTAAATAACAGAATTGCTTCATTCTCTGATTTAGCCATTCTAAGATAATCTTTGCCTGTAATTATCTCTGCTCCTATTGCATTTTTTATTGCGTCAGCAAGAGTAGATTTTCCGCTACAATTTTCTCCAATAATTCCAATTACCATAGTTATAGCCCCTTTTCAAATTATTGTTTTTTGTATAGTCATTATATCATAAAAAAACCTTATAAACAAGTAAACCATATATGACATAATTCACGTTATTGTAATAATTTCTCTTGTTTTAAATTTGATAAAATCAACGTAAGGGATTGTTTCATTTGTAAGTATCAGATGATTTTTATATTTGCTTGTACTTACCACTTTGGTAAAGTTATTGAAGAAAATCATTATAACGCATCAGAATTGCCTACACGCTTTTGGCACAAATCAAAAAGGAGCTACAAATCAGTTACTGCTATGAGGACATATGAAAGTGGTTATTGTAGTTCAGAATGCTGTACTATATCAATAAAAAAGCATTCACGCGGTTTTTCGTGAACGCTCAAGTTTGTTTATTTGTTTTTGGTATTTTTAAAAGTTGTCTTTGTTGCCGTTTGCGGCTTAATTATCTTTAGCTATATCGCCGTCAGTGCAGTGTACAATGTAGTTGCCTGTTCCGCTATTCCAAAAATAATCTTTTTCAATATCGTTCCATTGTGCCTTTGTGCCGTTAAATGTTATGCTCGTAAGTCCTTTGCAATTGTAGAACGCAGATTGACCAATACTGGTTATGCTATTGGGTATAACTATGCTTGTAAGTCCGCTGCAATCTTGGAACATATAATTGCTGATACCGGTTACGCCGTCAGGTATGGTTATGCTTGTAAGACTACTGCATTTGGCGAACACAGGACCAACAATAAACTTTGTATTTTTGTGTATAGTGCAGGAAGTAATAGCCGTATCTTTTGCTGTTATCAACGCTAAGTATGGATTTGTACTATTTCCAAAATAATATGCATTGTCAAATTCATTATATTGTAAGCTACTGCAATTGTAGAACGCCCTATCGCCAATACTGGTTATGCTGTCAGGTATGGTTATGCTCGTAAGACTGCTGCAACCCCAGAACGCAAAATTTCCAATACTGGTTACATTGTCGGGTATAGTTATGCTTGTAAGTCCGCTACAATTCTCAAACGCTCCTTGTTCGATACTTGTTACGCTGTCAGGTATGGTTATGCTCGTAAGTCCGCTACATCTGCTGAACGCATAACTTTGAATACTCGTTACAGACTTGCCATTATATTCAGACGCAATCACAATATCCGTATCGGTTGCTGTTCCTATCCCCTTTACTGAATAACTTTCACCGTCGTCGTTTAATGTATATTCAAGTCCTTCGGTAGGAATGGAAGGGTCTTTTTTTCCACAAACACAGTCACCATCTGTAAAGTCGTGTTCAGCATAACCTTCCTTTTCAGAATTGTTCATAATTGTACAGTTCTCCGCTGTACAGTTATGCCAGTGATGAGTGTCGTTACTTTCCCATTCTTGCGACCAAACGTGTGAATGAGGTGC
>JAIEEQ010000089.1 GCA_029067355.1 Anaeroplasmataceae bacterium
TTTACAAGCTTTATAATTCGATTTATAGCCTCTTCTATTGCTATTTCTTCCTTTTCCAAGGTTGTTCTGTTCTTAAATTCTACAATTCCTTCATTACTACGTTTACCACAAATAATCATATAAGGAATACCAATAAGCTCCCAGTCCTTAAATTTAAAGCCAGGCTTTGCATTTCTATCATCAAGAATAACCTCAGCCTTTCCAGCTAATGCCTCATAGGCCTTTATGCTTAAGGCCTGCTGCTCTATATCCTGATAGCTGATTGGCACAATAACCACATGGTATGGAGCAACATTCAGTGGCCACTTTATTCCATATTCATCATGATATTGCTCAACAATGGACTGAAGTGTTCTTGAAACCCCTATACCATAACAGCCCATAACCATAGGGACATTTTTTCCCACTTCATTGACATAGGTACAATTCATAGGTGTACTATATTTGGTCTGAAGCTTAAAGATTTGCCCAACCTCAATGCCTCGCTCTAGACCCATAGGCTTACCACAAATTGGACATAAATCTCCAGCAATATTCTTTCTCAAATCACAGACAATACCCTCAAAATCTATGCCATAGTTTACATTCTTCAAATGATAGTCCTTTTCATTTGCTCCAATAACAAAATTTGAAAGCCTTGTAACCTCTTCATCTACATAAACTTCACAGGATAAGCCCTTTGGTCCAACAAAGCCATGAATACTGCCTAAAGAGGTAATTTCCTCATCGCTTGCTAGTTCAAGATAATTTTCATTAGAATTCAAAGCATTGATAAGCTTAATTTCATTGACCTCACGGTCCCCTCTCACAACAACTGCAACAAGCTTTTCATTGACATAGTCATGATAAATCAGGGTCTTTACTGTTTTGGTAGCATCTATTCCTAGGAAGGCTGATATTTCCTCAATGGTTCTTTGATTTGGCGTATATACTTTTTCTAAAGGTAAAGCCTCTTCCTTTGGAATTTCAATTGGCTTTGCGGTAGCTTTTTCTACATCAGCTGCATATCCACACGCATCACAATAGACAATTTCAGATTCTCCAACCTCTGATAATGCCATAAATTGATGTGAACCATTACCACCAATATTTCCAGTATCTGCTAAAACCACCTGATAATGAAGCCCTAGTCGAGAAAAAATTTTTGAATAAGCATCATACATAATCTGATAGGATTTATCTAGCCCCTCTTCATCCTTATCAAAGCTGTAAGCGTCCTTCATCAGGAATTCTCTTCCTCGCATTAGTCCAAATCGAGGACGACGCTCATCTCTATATTTGGTTTGAATTTGATAGATATTTAAAGGCAAGCTCTTACTGGATTTCACCAAATCACGAACTAAGGTCGTAAATACCTCCTCATGGGTTGGTCCTAAGCAAAACTCACGCTCATGACGATCCGTTAATCTCATGAGTTCTGGCCCATACTTACTCCAACGCCCAGATTCCTCCCACAATTCCTTTGGCTGAAGAGCAGAGCATAAAATTTCCATAGCTCCAGTAGCATCCATTTCTTGACGTATAACGTCCTCAATCTTATGCAAAACTCGTAACCCTAAGGGCAGAAATTGATAAACACCTGCAACCTGTGCCTTGATCATACCTGCACGTAGTAGCAAAATATGAGAGTCAATCTTTGCCTCCTGTGGCGCCTCCTTCAAGGTTGAAATTAACATTCTACTTGCTTTCATAAATTCTTGCACTTCCTTTTTCATAAAACACAACAAATTATACCATACTATACTTATAAAATCTATGATTATAAAAGCATTTTCTTAAAACTTTTTCACACTTTTTCTTTTCATTTTATAAAATATATAGTAAAATAGAATAAATATTTCACGATGGAGGAAATTTATGGATAAGATTATTGCCAAAAATGAACTGGGGATTTTTGCCCTAGGGGGACTTGGTGAAGTCGGGAAAAATATGTATTGTATCGAATACCAAAATCAAATCTTTATCATTGACTCTGGAATTCTTTTTCCAGATGAACACCTTCTTGGTGTAGATTATGTTATCCCAGATTACACCTATTTAGAACAAAATCAACAAAGAATTGTGGGTCTTTTTATCACTCACGGTCATGAAGATCATATAGGAGGTATTCCTTTCTTACTAAAAAAGGTTACAATTCCAAAGATTTTTGCGGCTGGTGTGGCAGTTGATTTAATTGAAAGTAAGTTAAGTGAACACCCTGATTTATTTTCAAAAGTACAGATTGTAGAATTTAAAGCCCATTTTACCTATAAGTTTAAAGGAGTCGAGGTTTCTTTTATCCGTTTGAACCATTCCATACCTGATGCATATGCAATCGTCTTCACAACAAGTCTTGGAATTATTATGCATACTGGTGATTTCAAAATTGATTTTACTCCTGTTGGACCACAGGCAGAATATGAAAAGCTTGCAGTTTTAGGTCAAAAGGGAGTTCTATGCTTACTTGCAGACTCTACAAATTCTTTAAGAGAGGGATTCACAGAATCTGAAAGAAAAATTGGTGCATCAATAAAGGATTTATTTTCTAAGGTTGAAAATCGAATTATTGTTGCTACCTTTGCCTCCAATATGTTCCGTATTGAGCAAATTATAGAAGCCTGTGTAGAATCTAAAAGGCATATCGCCGTTTTTGGTCGTTCAATGGAAAAAGCAATCGAAATCGGACAGCAAATCGGCTATATAAAGCCTCCTAAAGGAACAATTATTGATGCCTCTGAAATTCATAAATACAAGCCTCATGAGCTTTGCTTCTTATGTACTGGATCTCAAGGAGAGCCTCTTGCTGCTTTATCTAGAGTTGCAAATGGATCTCATAAAACCATCAAATTAATTCCAGGAGATACAATCATCTTCTCTTCTAGTCCAATTCCAGGGAATCAGGAGGGAGTTAATAAAACGATTAACCTTCTATTTAAGCATGGTGCAAACGTTATAACACATTCTCCAATTACAGATACACATACCTCTGGTCATGCTTCTATTGGAGAGCAAAAACTGATGCTTTCCTTGATTCGTCCAAAATATTTCTTGCCAATTCATGGAGAGTATCGTATGCAAAAGGTTCATGGAAACACAGCAATTGAATGTGGTGTAAACCCTAAAAATGTATTTGTCTTAGAAAACGGAGAGGTCTTGGCCTTTAATGAAAATGGAGCCCGCCTTGCAGGAAAGGTTCCTTCAGGTGAGGTTTACATTGACGGAACTGGAATTGGCGATATTTCTTCTACAATCATTCGAGAACGAAAATATCTTTCTGAGGATGGAATGTTTTCTTTAATCATCACAATTGATGTAGAAAAAAAGGAAATCCCTATTGAACCTCAGGTTGTTTCTCGAGGATTTATTTATATGAAGGATAGTGAGGCTCTAACAAAATCAATTGTTTCAGAAGCCACAAGGTATCTAAGCAGTGAAATGAAAAAAATGAAGGCTCTCAATTTTGGAGCCCTCAAGTATAATTTGACTGAATTTTTAAACCACTTAATTTATGCAAAAACAGATCGTAAACCTATTATTATCCCTGTATTTATGCAGATTAACACAAAATCCTAAGAGCTAGATCCCTTTCTAGCTCTTTTTATTTCTTCTTCTATCATTTGGATTTGAGAATGAACAGGAATGGGAAAGCTAGCTTCTTTAATGGATAAAAAATGGGTACACCCTAGCAGGAGTCCCTTTGTATTGATCTGCTTTAGGGAGTCTAAAAAAGAATCAATATTCTTCTTTTTTTCTATGGCCTCTATAAATTCCGTCCCATCTATTACTTGAACTGGATACTTTGCTTTAGCATATGCAATCGTCGTAGTTGAACCAATTAATGTATATTTTTCAGTCATATAAGGAACAAAATAATCAAAAATTCCAATGATTTTTATTTTAAAGCTATTTTTCAAAAAGGGATACGCTACAACCGAAAGGGTATTACAAGCAAGAATAATAAGCTCTACTCCCCGTCTTACCAATAAATCTGTAAGATAGTACGCTCTTTTTATTAGAAATTCTTTACTTTTTGTTCCATAAGGAAAAAAGCCTTGATCTAAAATTAAAATTAGCTGATCTTGTTCCTGTTGAATTCTTCTGGCAACAGCTAATCCACCCTTGCCACTATCTATAATTCCAATTCGCATTTAACCACCAATTAATATTATGACGTTATTCTTAAAATTAGAAAAAGGAACTATTGACCAAAATAAAAATTTTGAACGTTTCTTATTAAAAAAAGCCTCCAAGGGGGAGCTTTTTCAATTTAGTTTATTCTTAATCTCTTTAAAAAAATTGGTTTTATGATCTACATCATCCTTAAATGCCTTAAAGACAAAATAAGTAACATAGGAATCATTAAAGGCATCATGAAGCTGAATTTCCTGATTATCAAAATAAATTTGATATAGCTTAAAAAGACCTGGT
>JAIEEQ010000009.1 GCA_029067355.1 Anaeroplasmataceae bacterium
AGTTGTGTTTTTGAGAGAGCTTGTAGATATCTAAATAAGCAGGTGATAGCCAATGTTAAATATTAAAACAAGATTTGACATTAAGAGTTTTATTTTTAAGTGAAAAACAAAAGAAAGGAAAATAAAAAAATGAGAAAAATTTCAAATTTTATAATTTTAGTTTTATTGACAACTTTGGGTATTTCTTTAAATAACGAACCCTCTTTTTCAAAAAAACTTGTTGGTGGAAGTTTAGAAGAGATTAATTTGAGTAAATTAGATAAAATTAGAGAAGAATATACTGCTGAATCTGATTTTGAGGTTGAACTATCAAAAGAAAAGTTTTCAACTCCGAGTGATCAAGATAATTTACTAAATCAAATTGAAACTACATTTTCTTTAAATGAAAATTATTATGCTTCTACTTCTTTTAATCGTAACACTTATTTTAAAAATCTAACAGATTTTTCACCTAAAAATAATATTGGGTCGTGCGGATATGTTTCTTTAATACAAACTATGTCCTATTATGATACCTTTTACAATGATAATGTTATTCCTGAGCAATATGATAGAACTAATGAAGATGCCAAAAGTGAAACTGAAGCAAAGAAGCAATCTCCAGGTGTTTTACGTCAAACTTACTATTCTGCTGATTATCCTACGTATTATCAGTATTGCCATGCTACAAAAGAATATGATTTGCAGAGCAAATTAACGCTGATAAACAATTTTATAAATGAAACAGATAATGATAACACTTATATCACAGAGGATGGAGAAGTAAAGAGCTATTTTGAATATTCTATTGGTGCTTGGAGTTATCAGTCTATGCTGAATATGTTTTATGGAAATAGTACTACTGTAAAAGTGAATACTTATTCTAATAAAACCCAAAGCCAATATATCAGGTTAATTCAAGAAACTATTGATTCTGGAAACCCTATAATAGTCCACATTCAAAAAAGTAATGATAATGGCCCACATAGTTATCATTCTGTTGTTGCCTATGCTTACGATGAGGGTGGAATCTATGCTAATTTTGGATGGGGAGAATATGCTAATGAATACCTTCTTTTAGGTGGAGAAGCAGGATATACTGAAATTTATTATGCAGCTACTCTAAACTATTCAAATTTAGGACATACACATTCTCAAAATTACGTTATCAATAATAAAAAATTCTGTGGATGTAACTTAAATGATGAGGCGTTTTTTGAAACTCCTGAAGGCAGTATGGATTCGGATACATTTATATATTGGATGAAAAACATTTATGATCCATCAGAAACATATTCTATTTCTTTTAAAAATTCTAATACAGGAACTATTCTAGCTAGATATACTGTAAAAGAAAATGAAGTGAAAATTTCTCGAAATGTTTGGAGTTCTATTTTGTCTAAATGTAATGGGGCTCTTATTATTAGTTTAAAAAGACTTTCAAGTAAGACAAAATATAATGAGAGTGTTACAATCGTTAGATTATTGGAGTTAACTCCAGAAGATTATAATTTTGAATCACAATACTTTTTTTATGAAAAATCGCAAGTTGTTTTATCTGAAAGTTACTCTATCACTACAAATAGATTAAGGTGCGGATATATAGAAAATCAGTATATAATTCTATCTGCTAGGCGTGATAATGCTCATACAGCATATTTAGAATATTCTTTTGGAACTTCTGTAAAAAGGATAGATGTTGATTTGGCAATGTGGAGTGCTAATGAATTTATTAATGCATATAATGCAGAAGTCTTTATACAATACAAAAATAAAAACAACGATTGGATTACTGTTCTAGACTTAATGAAAAATGCGGTACTAAGCAAAGATCGAAATTCTCCTGACAAATATTCCATTGTATTTCCAGAAGGGACTAATGAATTTAGGTTTTATTCAACTTCTATGTATGGAGCAGATCGTAATAAGGGAAGAATTTGTATAGGTGACATGTTGATTTATTTTGGAGGGTGATTAAATGAAAAAAATAATATTATTATGTCTTATAATATTGGGATTAACAGGTTGTAAGTCAGCCATCCCAAATTTTAATAATCAGCTTCCAATGAAAAAAGTATCCATAGAAATGGGGTATGAGGAAGGGAATAAAAAGGCTAGTCCTATATGTTCTATTGATCTTCAAAATGCATACTTGTATAGTAAATCAAATTATTCTAAAAAAATAAATGCTTTAATTGGTGGAGATGAATTGGAAATATATTATAAAGATGAAAATTATGAAAGCATTGATCATATCTTGGTGGAAGAGGCTTGCCATCTTGTTGTAGAAGCCACAAACGAAATTGTTCCTGGCTCAAATAGAATGGACTTGTTTGTTCCAGATTCTGATGAAATTATTCTAAATTGTTTTGATATTAAGTACATTATTCATTCTGATGGTACATATGAAGCCTTGCAAACAGCAAAAACGGGTCAGAAGTTATATGCTACCTATCAGAAGAAGGATATAGTAAAAACGTCTGAATTTAGTTATTTATATAAAATTCTTGCAGTATACTCTTATAATCCAAGACCATAAAAATCAAAAAGTAGGCTTGTACCTACTTTTTTGTTATATAAGAATTTATAAGCTCCACAAATATTTTTTTTGGCATACGCTTTGTATAAGCATCTTCTAATGGTTGATTATCTAAATAGCCTGCCCATACTCCAACTAAAATATCTTCATTAAAGCCAATCATATAGGAGTCATAATCAGTTAGTCCGCTTTTTCCATAGCATTTTGTGCTTAATGAATTTTGAATGGAAGAGGCTGTTGCGTGAGGAATAGAAGAATCGAAAACAGAGGCCATAAGATGTTTGATTGTTTTAAAATAATTTTTTTCTCCAAGTATTTTAGAATTTATTGTTCTATTATAAATGGACTTGTTCTCTCTTTGAATTGATTCAATATATTTAAAATCTAAATAGGATCCCTCTGTAAAAAATTGAGAATAGATTCTTGTAAGATCATAAAGACTCATTCCGACACTTCCTAAAGCTAATGATGGTAATGCAGATGCGTCTATATTATATTTTTTTAGATGATTTGCAAGTGTTTTAAAGCCGATGGCCTGATGGGTTTTCATTGCATAAATATTATCAGAGGTTGCTAATGCTTCTTTCATAGAAATATGGCTGTATGGATAAATTGATGCATTATTTTTGATAGTTACAATCTCATTGTGATAGGTAAAGGAGTAAGGACCACTATAATAAGAGGTTTTAGGTGTATAGCCACATTTTAATGCTTCATAATATAATATCGGTTTTATTGTTGAACCAATATCCCTTTTTCCTTGAGCGGCTATGTTAAAGCTTGAAGTATAATAATCCTTATCTCCTATAATTGATAGGATATATCCATCTTTATCTACTGCGATACTTGCATAGTTTGCGGTAGAATAAAACTGGGAATTGTTCATGGACTTTTGATATCTTGTTTTTATGGTAATCATTTTATTGAATTTAGGATTAAGATTTAAAGAAGTATATTCCTTGAGAACACCATCTGCGAAATATAACAGATTGCTGCTATATAGATTAGGGTTGTATTGAAATTCAATTGGCTTTACTGCAAGAGAATATTCCTCCTGAGTTATAATATGATCATTAAGCAATACCTTTAAAAGAGCATTTTTTTTGTTTTCAAGTTCGTCTATATTGTTGCTATAATATGTTGGAGCGTTTAATAAAGCCACTAGGGTTACCATCTGCTGGATGGTAAGAGTAGAATAGTTTGTATTAAAATAGTATTTTGCACCATTGGCTATTCCATAAACATCATTTCCTAAATAGATGCAGTTTAAATAACCTGATAAGATTTCTTCCTTGCTGGCTACCTGTTCAAGCTTTATTGCATAGTAAAGCTCTTTGATTTTTCTCCAAATGCTTTTATTATTGTTTAAATAAGTGTTTTTTATATATTGCTGGGTTATTGTGGAAGCTCCAGAGCTTTCTCTATGAATTATATTTGAAAATATTGTTTTACATATTCTGGTTATGTTAAAGCCGCTATGCTTATAAAAATCCTTGTCCTCAATATCAAGAAGGATAGCTATATTTTTTTCGCTCATCTTACTAAGATTCACAGGTGTCGTTTTATGATTTTGAATATAGTGAATGATTTCTTCATCTTGTGAATCAGTAATGGATAGCTCAGGAGTGGTATGGATATCGCTTATAGACTCTAGAGGCTGAAAGAAAAATAGAAATAAAATAAAAAAGATAAAGAAAATGGTTGATAATATGATAAGCTTCTTTTTCATAGGGAATCACCATTTATAGTATTTGAGGAAAATGAGTTTCCATACGATTTAAAATCGGGGAATATTCAGTTTTATATATCATTGAAATAAACTAAAATATCTATTAGCAAATTGACAAGAAGTATGATAAAATAAATTCAGAAATTATTCAATAAATCAAGAGCAATAGAAAGGGACAGTTTTTGTCTGTTTTGGGTAAATAAAAATGATTCAAATTTTGCGTAAGTTGTTTATTAAAAACTATCAAAATACAAATGATGAGCAGGTTCGTATGGCTCATGGAAAGCTTGCTAGTATTTTTGGAATAGTTTCCAATTTTGTTTTATTTGGAATAAAGCTTTTTGCGGGTATCCTTTCTGCAAGTATTTCAATTATTGCTGATAGTATTAATAATTTGTCAGATATGGGATCATCCCTGATTACTCTGATTGGTTTTAAGCTTGCTAGTGCACCAGCTGATGAAAAGCATCCTTATGGACATCAAAGAATAGAATATATTACAGGACTTGTTGTTTCGATTATTATATTATTTGTGGGTGGAAGCCTATTGAAGACTTCCATAGAAAAAATGATTCAATATACAGGAGTTACAATGGATAGAACAATTCTTTATATTTCCATTGGAATCTTATCTGTTTCAATTTTAATAAAGCTTTGGCAGGCATTTTTTAATTATAAAATAGGAAAAATTATAAATTCCATTGCACTAAAAGCAACAAGCAAAGACAGCTTAAATGATTGTATATCAACTAGTACGCTTTTGATTGGAAATATTATATTCTTATTTGTTGCTGATTTACCATTTAGCCTAGATGGACTATTGGGTATTATTGTATCTGTCTTTATCTTGGTTTCTGGAATAAAATTAATTAAAGAAACCATTGACCCTTTGATTGGAGTATCAACGAAGGATGAATTTGTAAAGAGTATCCTGTCAGAAATTAAGAAGGAGTCTTATGTTTTAGGATATCATGATTTGGTTTGTCATATGTATGGACCAACAAAATGCTTTATGACGTTACATGTTGAGGTAGATGCAAATCAAAAAATGCTTGTAGTTCATGATGCAATTGATAATCTGGAAAGAAAGATTAAAGAGGAGTTTGGGGTTGAGCTTACCATTCATATGGATCCTATTGAGATTGATAATGAGGAAATAAATGGCTTACGTAAAAGGGTAAAAGAGGTTGTCCATGAAATTAGTCCAAAGCTTTCCATGCATGATTTTAGAGTGGTTGTTGGACATACACATACAAATATAATTTTTGATTTGGTACGCCCTTATAAATTTGAATTAAGTGAAAGTCAAATTCTTCGCCTTTTGCAGGATAAGATTACGGATGAGGGGAAGCAATATTATTTTGTTGTACAATTTGATTATGAGTATATTGATGAAAGTATTCGTAATGAGGAATATTAAAATAATTAAGACGGATGAATACGCTTTCATAACCAAAAAAATTACAGGATTTAAAAAAAGTATTTAAATGAGGTAAAAACAAGATTATAATTAAAATGGGTTTAAGTCGAATATTGACTTTGATATATTATCAGTATAGTCTTATTTGATATTTTTTCCAATAATTTAAAGGAAACTATATAGTATACTATATAAGAAGCAAGGTGAAGGATATGTCTAAAAAAAGAGATTTGAAAAAACAGATACAGGAAAGTGAAAAAGAAATCATTGCATTAGAACAAAAAAGGAATCGTTCCCAATCTTCTTTGTTGGAGGCACAATTAAATAATGAAACTCCAAATGCTTCTGATGTGGAATATTTTAAGCTTTATTCAAATTTAATCAAGCTGGAACGTGAGAATTTACGTCAACTCAATCAAGAGCTTGATAAATTAAAAAAATAAGAGGCAAGGATTCATTATTTTTTTAAAATAAAATGCAAAATTTGTCGTTTTGAATTGCAACCGTATTAATGGTTGCTTTTATGTCATTTAAAAAGAAGAGAAAAAACTCGGAGGATAATCGTATGAAATCATTAAAGAAATCTACAATTCTAAGAAAATTAGCTATTTATTTTAGTCTTGGAGGTGTTGCGTTAGCAGGAGCAATAACGCCTGTTATTATGAATGCTTATAAGACCCCTGTGGAAGAGGAAAAAACTCCTGTTGCAACTCCTGCTGAGTATACAATGCTAGCAGTAGAAAATGATTTTGATTATTTAGAATATGGGATTCAAAATAGAGATAATTTATTTGAAACCTTTTTAAAGCCACATTTGACGGTTACAGCGTCTTACTTTGAAATAGTAGAAGGTGATTCTGTTAAAATTGACCATGTGCTTCCTAAAGAGGCATATTCTATTCAAGAGGTTACCTATTTTAAGGGAGAGGAACCAATTTCCTTATCTTCTTCTTTTGAAGCTGGTCTGACCGCTGTTATTACAGTGCAATTGGGAGAACTAACTGCCACCACTCAGGTTGATAAGGTTTATAAGGAGGATTTACAATCCATTGATATTTCCATTGATGAGCAAAAATCTATTCTTCAGGATGGAATTTATAAGCTTAGGGACGGAAAGAAACAGCTTGATTTATTAGGAAATGAGGTGCTCAAGGATGGGAATCCAATTTATACGGATACTACCTTCTTAACCACTCGTTCTAATGATGAACTGCTGGATTATTTGACGATTACCCTGAATTATTCTCGCTTTAGTCTTTCGGCTATGATAACGGAAAGTCCTATGGCACTTGGAGATGTTTATTCTTATGCAATACGTCAGGCTTCATTTTCTGAGGGCATGCAAACTATTACAGTAGAGGTTGGCTGTGTTGGAGATGAGGACTTTGTTGTTTATCGTACAAGCTCTGAGAATGTTGTTTTTGAAAATCGAGATGTATTTTATCTTTTGGCACAGGAAAATGATAATCCTGTTGCTCTTTATGCGTATTCTGATCTTTCAGAAAAATATACAGTTACTGCCTATTATAATGATGGCACAGAAGCAGAACTGACAAAATCTGACTTTACTTATAGCAGTCTTGTGCCAAATGCCTCTGATTTTGAATCTGGATATTCAGCTATTCGTCAAGGTGATATTGAGGTTTCTAATACATTTGGTATTAAGACAAATACTACAATGTCCTATTCTAACAATCTACGCCCTTCCATAGCACAGGACCATTTACAAAAAACAGATCCAATTACCAGAGATTTTTATAATCGGTTTGATCAATATACTAGTAGTCAAAGTAATCCAAATAATCCATTAAATGCTACGGCATACACAGGTTCACTTAGTATTTCTGGAATGTCAGATATTGCTCATTATTCAGATTTGTATTTGAGTACAGAAAATTATGATAGCAAATTAGGAACAAACAAATTAAATGGAGCAAGCTTGTATAAGGGAAGAAATATTCCTGGGACAAACACGGAGGATATTTATACCAAAAGCATTCAGGTTTCTTATCGAAATGGTGTTTCATTTACGATAGAAAATGCGGCGATTACTCTTGCTAACCCATACCAGATTTTTATTGGTGGTGTACCTGTTACAAATCAACCACGAGGGAGCCAATTTAATTTAAGTGGATTAACAGCTACCTTTATTTATGCAACAGAGTATCAAGATGCGGAAAGCTCACGTGATACCTATGGTAGTGGTATTAGCACAAACATTTTAGATACTAAAAATATTTTATTGAATCTTGAGGACTATAAGGATTATATTTATTTAAGCTATAATGGTGGAGAATATGTTCCTTATGGTAGTGAAGAAGCAGCTGTTCCAGAAATTTTAAATAGTGTTAATATTCAATTTGTATATAAAGGATCTATGTTCTTTAGTGGTAGGATTTTGAGTCGTCAAGCAAATTTTGATACCGTTACACAGTGGATTTGTAATTCAAATGAAGCTTCTCAGACGTATAATTTAGCATTTGATACCACTGGAGGCGTGAACCAAGGTGTGGATTATTATTACTCTGCTCCTATGGTAGATACAAGTATTGGAGAGTTTTATGAAGGATTAGCAAGGCCAGTAACAAACGTAAGCTTTTTAAATCCATCCTCCTCTAATCCAGCAGTAATGCAGGATGCAGAAGGAAATCGGATAGAAAATCGTGGATTTATTACACGCATCTATTTGTCAAATGATAAAGGACAAAAAGGATATCAATCTGATGATGGCATTGTGTTTGATGATGGAGATACTCCAGGAGTAAGATACATTTATTATCAGTATCATCATTATTACTTAAATGGAGAAATTGTAACAATAAGAGAGGTTATTCCAGATACTGACTTTGGAGCTTCGTTATCTATAAATAGTGGTAATGGAAGCATTTCCTTTACAGCACCTTGTTCTATCCTTGTTGAATTTGAATTAGATCAATTTGAAGATTCAACTGTTCATCGGTATTGGGATGATTCTAATCATAGTACAATAAAAAGATATCATGTGATTATAAGAAAAGCCAATTTGGATGTGAATTATGCTCAAACGATTAATGGAACGAATTTCACTATTAATGGAGATACATTAAATGTTAGCTTAGGCATGCTGGGAGCAACCTTACCAAATTTAGGTGTAAATTTTGTTACCTCTCGTGGAATTGTTTCCTCTGCAACAGCACCAAAGAATTATACCTTGCATTTGTATTCAAACGAAATTTCTGGTTTATCCTATAATGGAGAAAATTCATGGATTTATCGACGTAGAGAATTAGCTGATGGAAGTATGATTACAGAGCTAAATTCTAATTTAAATAATTATTTATTAGATGAAGCAGGAAAAACTTACTTTATGTATGTAACTTTTTCTGGAAATGATTACTATTATAGTGGAAATACAAGAGGGAATCAATTAACCATTAAAATTGTTTTACAGGATCTAGACACCTATGATAAGACCCAGCCAATTGAACGTACCTATGCTCGAGAGGATGTTTCTGCAATTCGCAATGTTTTAATTGGGCAATTTGGAAATGATTATACAGTTGATATTTATCAAAATACAACTAAACTTTATGATACAACAGTTTTACATGTTGGAGAATATACAGCTCGTTTTGTTAAAAAATCTAATAGTGACATTAGCTATGATTTGAAATTATTAATTAAAAAGGTTTCTTATGTGGACTCTGTAACGGCTGAATTCACAGGAAATATTGTTTATGGACATGCAACCGCTGAGGATATAGAAGCGCTAAAGGCTACTGCACGGCTGGCAATACCTAGTCAAGGGGTATATTACCTGTTTGGAGATAATACAGAGGTTTTATATTATAATCGTAATGGTGTGATAACAACCTCTACCACAGATCTTTGTAGTGTGTTAGCTGGAGAAAACTGCTTCGCAATTTATACAACCCAGCTGGCAGCAGGAGATGTAGAAGGGGATTATGACTTGCCAACCATTACAGTTCACTTTTCTGTAAGCCAGTATGAACTGGAGGGTGTTTCTGTAAGTGAAGATTGTGATTTTATTTATGATTCTTTGACCGATTTTTATAAAACAACCTATTCAGGAAGAAATATAATTATACAATTTGATAAATCTAAATGGGATGATGTTAAGGATTATGTAAGAATTTCAGTTACTCGTGCTATGCGTATTGATGACAATGGAGAGGAACTTTCAACGATTTTATCTTCCTATTTGTATCGGATTGATCAGGAGCAGGGGACGATTACTGTTTATGGTGCAGGAATTTATGAGGTTAGTGTTGAAATTATAAATACAAATTGCTTGTGGTCTGATACTGCAACAAACAGCTTTGTTTTTGCAGTAGAGAAGGATGAATTTGATGAACCTGAAATCATTTCTGATTTTAGTCAGTCTGCGGGAGCCTTTGTGGGAGCAAATCAGTATATTCGCTTTGTTGGAAATGGTGAAACAGATTCTAGTGGAGCACAGCTTAAATTTACCATTTCATCTGCTACGGTATATCAGCTTACTTCTAGACCGACAGATGCAACGAGTATAAATATAAGCTATGTGAAAGAAAATGGTATTGCTCTTTCAGCGATGGATGAATTAAGAGTTGGTGGTATATATTATGTTGTCATTAATGAAATTACTTCTGATCGTTTCTGGTTTGAGCCATTAGACTTTTTAGGGTTTACCTGTGCAGAAAACTATAAAGCTCCTCAATATATGTTTTCTCTTACAATCACTCAAAACGTATTAGATCCATTGGAGTTTGAGGATGATATTGATAGGATTGAAGGAGAATCTTATGAGGTCGTTATTGATGATGCTGGAACTAAGCTGTCTGGAGCAATTGAGGCATCCATTACCTTGGATTATGGTACTGAAAAAAGCATTCTAGATTTCTTTGTGTCTTCCTCTGTATCTTCAGCAAAAGGCTTGGCTTATCGATTCATTTTTGCATCAAAGGAGGGGCAATCCTATGGCGCAGTAGAAATCGGATCAAATTCCTTAGCAAAAACAAATGCGGGAGAATACTTGGTTATTATTACTCCAAATACTGGAGGAGAAGATGGAGAAGAAAGCTATGCCTGGGGGCCAGATGCCAAGAATGTTGCATTTAGCTTAATGATTCGTAAGCAAGCTGTTGATGCACCAAATTTAATTAATATTATGGGTGAATATACAGGAGTAGAACAAACGATATCTGCTGGTGGATTTGCTACATATTGGAAATCTCTTGCACAAAAGGGAATTACCACTGAGGTAAATCGTTATGCTCTATTACCTAATACAGATATAGAAATCCTTGTGGAGGGTGATCTTCAAAACACGTTTAATTTAGAACAGGGTGAGCTGAAATTTATAAATGCTGGTATATATTATATTTCCTTCCAGCTACCTGCTAAAAACTATTATTGGAGTGATGATGAATCATCTGCAATGGATTTTACTTATGATGGAGATTTCTACATTCGTGATAGTATGAAGCTTGCTACGATAGCAAAGAAAATGATTGAATTGCCAGCGCTAAACGAAAAAAGAGTACATACGTATAATAATAGTCCAGTTTCTTTTGATTTTTCAAATGAAATTGAGGTAGATAACTTTGTTATTGAATATTCGGTTTCTGATGTTTCTTCTAATGTTCATGTAGGACAGTATCAGGTTGTATTAACAATGACATCTGCACTTTTGAATGGAACAACAGAGGCAGACCTTTCTAATTTTGGATGGGTAAGAAATTATGAGGATGGATATGGCTTATTGCAGAGTGGTGGTTATGGTACACTTTCTTTTGATGCAAATAATAAAGCAATTGCTTCCTTAAACTATGCAATCGTTGAATCTATTATTGATATTCAGTTGAATTCTGAAGAGGTTTTCCTATATGGAGGATACACAAAGGATTTTAAAGCAATTACCTCTTTGGAAGCATGGTTAAAGGAAATTGCTGTTTGTGGAACAACTGAGGCACAGGAACTTTTAGCTGATGCTTCCATAACCTTATCCTTAAATGGATCAACCATTACAAATGAATATAAGAATTGGGACGTAAAATCCTATGATGTTGAGGTTTTAATGGATTTCCATGGGAACTGCTCTAATATGAGTTTTGATTTAAGGCTGGTTGTAGATAAGCTTCCAATAGAGCTTATCGTAAATGGAACAAAGACTTATGGGGATTCAGAAGAAGCCGCAATATGGGAGGCTTGGGAATATGCACCAAATCAAATGCTTCAATTTATTGGTGTGGTAGAAGGTTCATTAAGCTTTGTTTCAGGTCTTGATGATAATGCCTCAGCGGATCGATATGACTTAGCCTTTGAAATCAATACAGAGGACTCCTATTTTGAAAATTATGATATAACAGCAAGTGGTACGTTTGTCGTAGAGCCAAAGATTTTAAATTTAACTCTTGATACAAATGGTAGTAGCATTTACAATGAAGAAATGGATTTATATTCTATTGTTCATTTGGATAGAAGTGGTTTGGTTGGAGAGGATGCACTCAAGGATCTTAAAGATTTAGTCTCTGCAAAGATTGATTCTACGGAGGTGGAAGATTCACATACAGTAACTTTTACTATTGTAGATAAGAACTATACCTATCCTGACGGAACACCTTGGACAGCACCTTGGACGATTGAAAAGGCAATTGTTCAGATTACAATTCAGATTCAAATTTATTATGGTGAGGAAGCTAAACCAGGGATTATTGTTTCTTCAAAAAATACAAATAAAAATGTGATTTTATCCTATGATAAAGATTTAACAAATGTTGAGATAACTGGAGAAGCAAATTATGATGTGGTAAATGATCATATTACCTATCTTGGTGGGTTTGAAAGCAAGAATTACCAGTTTGTTGATAGTGGAAATAGTTCCTTTGAATATAAGCCTTTAGAGCTTACAATTACTGCGAATTCAATATCTGCTGCTTATTATAATCAGAAGCAATTAAGCTACAATATTACTGTTTCTTCTGTTTCAAGCTATGATTCAAGTAAAAGAGTAGCCCTTACACAAGAATTGCTAGAAGAAATCACAGGAAAATCAGAAGCTTTCGTTATTGAAAACAATAGCTATGCTGGTGTTCTTTGGTCAGCAGGGGCAATAAATTCTGGAAGTATTTCACAAGGGATATTTGCAATCACAACGAATGCTTATACCTATATGAATCCATCAAATCCAAACTGGATTGATGATGCACACACGACCATATTTGGGATGACAGCAAATAAAGGAACCTATACTATTCTTGGCGTGTTAGGAAGCTCAGATAATTTTGATGTTCAATTTGTAGAGGCCACCTATGAAGTGTTGCCAGGTACTTTTGGTTATGATATTACTTTTGCTGGAGAAAAGATAGCAGAAAATGAATACACTTTGACGTATGATGATTTAGCTCATACTCCAGTTTTAATCTCTAATGTTACTCAAATGATGGATACCTATCGTATTCGTTATGATTTGGGACAAGGAATGGATGGTGCTATACCTGAATTTAGAAATGTTGGGGATTATGAGGTTTTCTATGAAATTAAGAGCGACTCTGGGAATTATCAGGAAGTCGTAGGTAATGTTATTCTTCATATAACTAAGGCCACAGAAAATGAAATTGATAGAAATTGGGGTTTTGTTGATTCTTTGACAAATACGGCTATTGTTACAGAAGAAAATGACCTAGAAGGTGCTACATCTGCTTGGGTTTACGGATTGTATGGATCCTATACAACTGATGGATTTAATGCAAATGGCAATCATAGAATGTTAGAGCCTAAATTTAAGCTTACTGCAAATGGTATACTTACCTATACCCTATATTCTTTAGATGAGGATGCCGAAATTCTGGAATCTACTATTTCTATGGAGGACTTATTTGTACAGGGCTTTAGAAGAGGTGTATTTGAAGCTGGTGAGTATAAAATTATAGTTACCTTAGCAGAAAATGCAAATTATGTTGGTGCAACACAAAATTATTATTTCAAGGTTGCTAGGCGTTTGATTACAGTAAAGCCAGAATTGACAACTGTTTATGGTGAAGAAGCACCAGAGTTTAAATATGAATATATTGGAGCTGTAAATACCACAGGATCAGCACCAGATACATACACGATAACTGCTAAAATTCATTCTGGATATGAAGTAGGAAAGCCTGTTGATGAATATGAGGTTACACTAAGTGATGTGACCCCAAATACTACAATCAATAGAAATTATAGGATTGACATACAGCCAGGAAAGCTTACAGTTACTAAGCGTATAGTTACAATTTCCATAGCCTCTAAATCCATTGAATATCTTGCAAGTATTGATGATGTTGCAAAACAACTGGATTATTCCATTATTACTAGTGGATTACCTTATACTTCCTATGATCTATATTATGGTGGAGCAGAAGCAAATCCTTTAAATTATTTAGTGCCTAAAACTACAATAAATTTAACAGGAACTAAAATTCAAAATGATGCCGGCGAATATCCAATTTATTTAGCTTGGACAACTCAGGCTGTATCTGAAAAAGAGAATTATTCTATTTATTTTGTGAATTGTGATTATAAGGCATTTGACATTGATGATTCTATGGCAGTGAATGCTGTTGATGGAAAGGTTTCTGCAAATCAGGCAGGTACCTACACAATTCAAAAGAAATTATTAAATGTAACGTGGACTCAAAGAGGTGGTTCCGCCTTTGAATATAATGGACAGCCTTTAAGCTTGTTTGCGGCATCTGTTATTGATGATGAGGTTATAACCTTAGAATTACAAAGATATTTAGGCTCTGTTGCTGAAGTAAATAAGGTAGATGAGATTAAGAATGCAGGCGAATATGTTATCGTTGCAAGTTTATCAGAGGATGAAAAGTATCGTAATTATACTACGGGATCTTCTACAATTACCATTACGATTACGCCAGTATCCATAGTTGTACAAATTGGAAATGGATCTTCTGTATATGGAACTGCTCCAGATTTTGGAGATATTGAAATTACAACATCAAATACGATTCCAGACAATCTTGCAATAGCTCCTTTGGACTCTTTATTAAATGTTACATTTAATGTTAAGGATGGGAATCAGGCTATTTCAGAAAATAGTCATGCAGGTACTTATCCAATTACAGCTACCTATACAAATAAAAACTATTCAGTAACCTTTGTAGAGGGTACTTACACGATTGAAAAGCGTGTGATTCATGTCGCGTTAGATTTGCCACAGTCAGTACTATCTAAGGAATATGACGGAAATGAAACAAGATTAACTATTAATCAGTCTGATTTGGCATCCTATTTGGTTATACAAGAAACAGATTGGGCTGGAGCTTCTAATGATACTAAGTCAGTACTTGCTACTGCGATCGTATTGGATTGTCCAAATGCTATTAATGTGGGAAATTATGAAATTGTTCCAACCTCAACAGCTCAGAATTATGATATTGTATTTATTCAAGAGTTGAATGGAACAGCTTATGAATCCCATTATAGAATCACACCAAAAGCTTTACAAGTTTATTTAGAGGGAGAAGTTGCCTATGGTGATGAGGCAATATTAAATGAGAATATAGCTTATAAAATGGATGGATTTGTTCAGGGTGAAACCTATGAACAGCTTCTGTCAAGCAGTCAGGCGATGGATCGCTTAGGCTACGATAGTCAGTATTTCCTTGTTAATATTGAAGGCCTTGAATCCCTTTCCTACACAACCAACTATATTCAGGGAAATGGAACAGGAACATATGAAACGCTTGTATCAGGATTGTTAAAGTTCTTGAATTATAGTGTTGAATTTGTGGAAAAAGAAAATGGTATAATTGTAATACCTCGTGAGGTTACACCTCTTGAACAATCCTTATCTTATCGTAAGATGGGATATCTACCTACGGATATAGCCTTCCAGTTTGAGAATGTATATCATCAAGATGTGATTACTTACACCGCTCAGATGAAGGATACAACCTTAAGTAATCTTTCGGATGCTGGTGTATATGACATTTCTTTAACAATAACAGGAAAGGATTATAGCTTTAAGGAAGGAAAAGAAACAACCATTCAGGTGGAAATTCTTCCATTGGAAATTGATGCTCATTGGCAACAAAACTCCATTGTCTTAACTGAAGAACAGCATAAGGTTACCAATCTGCTTGAAAATATTGATCAGAGCTTTATGAATTTTAGTGATATTACCTGGGAATACATTGCAAAGGAAAATGCTGATGGTAACTATGAAACGGCTACGCAAATGGTTTCATTTACACAAGTGGGATCATCCTATGGATATATCCTTGATGAGCATAGTGCAGGAACCTATTCAGTCACAATTACGCTTGATGATGCTCGTGGTGGTAAGAATTATAAATGGATGGGAACAGAGGATCGTACAATCACTATATCTTTCATTGTTTCTACAACCTATTTTATTCTGACAGTTGAGACTGAAGAGAACAAGGTATATGATGGTAATTCAATAAATGTTACTACGGATGTTAATACAGCTTTCAAGAGTGGTATTACGACGTTATATGCTAGATTAGAAAATGAAGAACAATTCAATCATTTAGATTCTCTTTCTAAGATAACAGGAGCAGATGTTGCAGAATATGGCTTCTCCTTTGGGCTAAATACAATTACTAGATATGATAGAGAGGCACCTTTAAATGCAGGGTATTATATCATATATGTTATGTATTATAGAGTGAATGAATTTGCAGAAGAATATCAAGTCTTTAAGATTTCACCAAAGAATGTTGAACAGCCTTCATTTTCAACAGATAGAGATTATTTCTATACAGGCGAAGAGCAATATAAGGATGTTATTCATTTTGGTGATGGATTAGATTATAGTATAGATGAGGGACTTTCAGTTTATGAAATTTCAAATTCTGTGATTACCTTTGCTGCAAAGGATGCGGGCACCTATTCTATTCATTTCTTCCTTGAAAATTCCAATTATATTTGGGATGAAAGTGATGAACTTATATTAACTTGGACAATTGAAAAGGCTCAGGATCAAGAAATACTATTCCCTAATGAGGTAACCTATGCAACCTACGGTGAATTCAATTCTGAGAAAATCCCACATAGCTTGAAATATAATGAGGGTGTAGCTTTACAATATTTCTATTTTGCTTGTGATGAGGAAGGAAATTATAGTCAAACGAGTCCAGTTCAGCCTACAAATGTTGGTGTATATCATGTAGATATATTAGTAAGTGGAAAAAACTTTGAGGATGCTGTGGGGTCAACAACACTCGTTATTGAAAAAAGACGTGTTATGGTAACTGCAAATGTTTCAGTTGTTTATGGAAGTCAAATCCAAAAAGAAAAGGTAATTTATACATTTGATGGTTTCATTAATGGAGATACTGAGGATGTTCTTGCAAGAAATTATAAGGCGGTTGCTGAGATTAATTCTAGATATGGAGATGTTGGGAATTATGGATTGCAATTTAGAACAGAGGAAGTTTCACTATCTCCTTATGCATTGACAAATCGTAAGGCAGTAAGCATTTATGGCTTTTATAATGCAGTTAGCACAAGAGACAATTATTATTATGTACTTGATGAAACAAACAGCTATATCACAGTTACGCCTTTAAGTATCACCGTGTCCATAGGAAATACATCTTCTACCTATGGAACAGAATTAAATATGAGTGGTGTAATCCTTACAACAGCAAATCAATTACCAGATGAATATAGGAATCTTGCAGATTTATTAGGAATAACCTTAAGTGTTGATGCTACACAAGAAAGTGATGCAGGGGAGTACACCATTTCAGCTACCTACACGAATGGAAACTATACTGTACTATTTAATAATGGAAAATATACAATTGCTCCAAGAGAAATTCGTGTTGAAATTGCATCCTTTGGTGGTGTTTATAGAGGTACAATTTCATCTGCCTATGTAACCAAGGTATTTGCTGGAAATGAAGAATTACCAGAGATATTAGATTTGGGAATATTTAAATATTTATATGGTGGAACTTCAAATAATGGTGAAGTGTATAGCTCCTATGAAACACCTTTCCTTGCGGGCTCATATATTGTCACTGTGGAAATTGATTCTGATAAAACTCCAAATTATATTTTGGGTGGAACCATTCATGCAAATTTTGTTGTTGAAATGTTGACGATAAATCATGAAAATGTTCGAGTAGATTCTTTAACTTATACTGGAAGAGAATTAATGCCAATACTTATTGACGATAATTATAATATTGTTACAGGTGCATTAGATACTCAGGTTAAAGACGCTTTTGGAAATGTTATTTATACAATTGATCGTTCAAAGCGATATATTGATGCGACAGATTATACAATAGCCTTGACTTTATCTGATGCTCACAATATGAGATGGAGCACAGGAGGATCAACCTATCAGCTTGCCTTCCGTGTTGGCAAAGGTACAAATAGTATTCGAGACCTTAAAATAGAGGGCTGGACTTTTGGTGAATATAACGCTGAACGTCATTCTCCTAAGGCTGTTTTGGCCTATGAAGCAGATGATTTGAATATTCGCTTTGAGTACACTCGTTCAGGAGTTTCAAATTGGTCAACCTCTATTCCAACAGATGCAGGAGTATATTATGTACGTGTTGTAGTGGCAGGCTCAGACAATTTTGAGGAATTTATTAGTGGCGGTTATGAATTTGAAGTTTCTAAAAAGAAGCTGTCTCTACCTACATTAGGTGTAATTGCTGAGGGAGAAGGAAAGAATGACACCTATACAGGCTCCGCGTTATTGCTGAGTGTTAACAACTACATTTCTCGTTTAATGGCCTTCACCTTCAATGAAAATTCAAAGGTGGATGGAGATAGTGTTACAATAACCGCAACAAATGCAGGAACCTATACCCTTTATATTTGGATTATGGATTCTACAAATTATACTTGGGATGATGGAGCTAATTTGAATGAGGATGGTCAGCTTGAGCTTACTTGGACAATTCAAAAAAGAGCAGTAGATAAACCAGAAGAGAACACAAACCTATTTGTAGTAAATGGTTCAGTATTGACCTATTTCCCTATTGGATTTGATGATTCAATCATGGGGATTCGTGGCAATACAACTGGCTATGGTGGAAAATTTACAGTAGCAGTTTATTTGCTTGATACTGATAATTATGTTTGGAGTGACGGAACAAGTGATGAAATAACCTATGAATGGGAGGTCGTTGGTGTCAATACAGTCTTTACTGTAACAGTGGTTGTAATTTCAGTGGCTGTTGTGGTGGCACTTGCGGTTGGAGGCGTTCAGCTTGGATTGCAGTTGCGAAAGAAAAAACAATCCAAAACTGATATGATGAATGATGAGGTGGAGCAATGAGAACAATATCTATGATTTTATTTAATTTGTTTCAGCTTTTCTCTCCTGCTCAGATTACAATAATCTGTTTATTGCTTGTTTTATTTGTTCTTCTTGTTGTAGGAAATATTTTATTAAAGCTTCATTTTCACAGAACTGAGGTTAGAAAAATGTGTAATGATCAGCTTCAGCAGAGACGTGAAGAATTGTTACTGCAATTAGAGGCATTAAAAAGCAATGAAATGCTTTCTGTTTCTGAAGAAGCGGATGATGAAGATAATGATGAAGAAGAATTTGAGAATGAGGCAGACGATGAGGATGAAACAGATGAAGTGTTACCAGTCGATTTTTCTCAGATACCAGAGGAAGAAGAAGAGAATTCTTCTGGAGAAAACCGTTTAAAAGTGATTGCAGTTTCAGATCTACCAGAATCAATGCGTGAAAAGCTTGGTGTTGCTGGTGAAAAATATGATGCAAGTAAATATTATGTGCGATATTCTTATTCCTTTGAAGCCAAATTGCGTCGTGCGAGTGACGAAGTCAAGGAATATTATATGGCATTTGCAAAAGAGATTTCTGCTTACAAGGGTGTGAAGCTTGCTAAAAAAGCAAAGCAGGTTAGAATCTATAAGGGACATAAAACTTTAGGGCTTGTTCTGTTTAGAGGCAAAAGCTTATGCGTGGCTTTGGCCCTTGATCCTAAAGAATATGCGGAGACCAAATATCGTGGAAAAGATATGTCTGATAAAAAGAGATTTGCTCAGACTCCTATGCTATTACGCTTGAATTCAAATCGGAAGGTCGAATATGTAAAATATTTAATTGTTCAATTAGCAGATAAAAATACAATTCTTTTGGATTCTAATCCAACACCTTTGGAAATGGATTTATCTGACATGGATGATGAGGCATTATTTGCGGCGGATCTATTAAAAATAACTCTTCTTGGAGAAGTGAAGAAAACGATAGAAGAAACTATCACGATTGATACAGATTTAGAAGAGTCAAATAAGTAAAGAGGAAGAGGATAAATTCTTGTTTGAGGGTTTATCCTTTTTCTTTTCAAAAAATAAAAAAATGAAGAATTGTCAATCCTTTGTCAGTAAAAAAATAAAAAAAATTTAATAAAGGGGTTTTAGGGGAATTGTTCCCCTAGGGAAAGAAGAAAAAGAAAGAACAAACCCCTAGGGGTTCGCGCGTTGCGTTTTTTTATTGCTATTCCTTAATGCCTAAATCATTTAGCAAATGTTCTTTTCTCATTTGCTTAGGAGTTTTCCAATCTAAAGCACTTGAGGGAATATTATTGCTGCGCTTTAAATAGGCTTTCATCTGTCTTTGTAAATCTTCTAAGGAGTAAAATTTAAGATACTTATAAAAGCGTTCATTGTCTGCTCTATGAGAACGTTCCACCTTTCCATTATGTCTAGGTGTCCGTGGTTTTATTAATTTGTGTTCAATCCCTAACTTTTGGCACAGAACGTCAAATTTATGAATTCTATTCGTCTGTGTTAGATAAGTGAATTCTTGCCCATTATCCGTTTGAATACATTTAGGAACATATCCAAAGTAGATCATGGCACGTCTAATAAAATCACAAGTGCTATCTGCACATTGTTCTTGGTATGCATAAATAAATCTTTCCCTAGTGCATTCATCAATGACCGTGTATTGATAGAATTTCATATCGAAAGGCACTGCCTTTGTTCTACAATCATAAGGAACGTATTTTACGTCTAATTGCCATTTTTCGCCTATCGTTATAGGTGTATCATATTTCTTTGGAATGTATGGTTTTCTTTTTCTGCATTCTTTGAAAAAGCCATTCTTACGTAAGAAGCGATATAAAGACACTGGATGTCTAGTATAGGCATAATTAAGCCTCAATTTGCCGTACAGCTCATTAAGGCCAATATCTGGGTTTCTTCTAATTAACGCTTTTATATGTTTGATTTCCTCTGCCGTATGAGAATTAGGATGCGGAGTATGAGGAACAGAAGAATGATTTTCAAGACTCTTGAGTGTTCCGTCATAAGTCTTTTTCCAACGATACAATGAGCGTTCGCTACAATGGTATCTATGACAAACATATTCAATCGTTGAATGTTCTAATAGTTTTATTGCGTTTAATTTTTCCCTTGCAGAATAAGGGCTATTATGACGATATGCTTTCATTTTGTTTTTTACCTCATTTCACTACTTACTTAGTGTTAGAAATAACCCCATTTAACAAGTCGCCCGCGCAAGCGCGCGCGAATGGGGTTATTTCTAACACCTACTCTTTTTGCACCTATTCAATGCAAAAAAGCAAGGAAGCTAGACCGCTTTTCCTTGCTTTTTTTGTACATTGAAATTGTCGGTTTAGCAAATTAGAGATTTTACGTTTTCTATTTTTAGCACAAGATTTTAACTTTTTCAACATAATTTATTGCTGTATCTTTAGATACACTTTTTTTATTCTTGAGGGGCATTTCCCTAAAGGATCGGGCTTTCTACTCAAACAAATCCACGATACTTGCCTCAATCCCTAATGCATTTTTTTGTTTTTTTCTTGGGACGCGTCCCAAACCCTTTTTGCAGAATACTTTTTTATTTCTTTGTTTTTTTATAACATACGCTCAACTTTTTATAAAATCTTCATTCCTTGAGTCTGTCTTACTTCTTACCTTATTTTGCCACATACCACTACGTTAAAAATTTGCTATCTATGGTGCTTCCGTAATCTCCACCATTCCGTTTTTTTATGCTAAAAAAAACAGATAGCATTTTTTATGTGTCCTTTTTAGGTTGCGAAGCCGACATAGACTAAAGGAAAAGAAGATACATAAGAAAGGAGTGTTTTCGCTATTTAAAAATCAAAGAAATAAAAATTTTTAGCGAGCCTCACGCCACAGGAAAAGAAGATGTTTTTTCTTCTCAAACTTGAGGGTATTCGCACAACTTGAAAATGTCTTAATTTAGGAGGTATAAGGAAATGAAAATCAAAGACATTACTTTAAAGAGCAGTAGAGAAATTGAGGTTTTAGAAAGTGCAATCAACTTTCTAAATAAGAATTTATTTGACAATAAGTTGTCAAATATTAAAGTTACCATTCAGCCAGACAACAACACCAAGAATTTAACTTATGGTTGGGCTTGTTCTCAAATCTGGAGCAATGGCAAAATTAAAGCGCACGAGCTTAATATAACAGCCAATTCACTTAAAAGACCATTTAGTGAAATCTGGATAACTTTAGTGCACGAGTTAATTCATATATATGCATTTTGTACTGGGGATCCAAGCGGAGCAACCTCAAGGCAAGGCAGATATCACGGCAAGAAGTTTAAAGAACTTTGCGACCAGTTCTTCCTTATCACAGAGAAAGAGCAAACCATAGGCTATATAACGCCTCATCAAAAAATGATGAAAGAACAAAAAGAAATCTTTATGAAGTTTAAGAAATCTTGCAAGGCTAATCTAGGGTTATTATTCAAGTATCAAAGAGTTATGTATGAGAAAATAAGCAAGCCTAAGACTAGTACCACTTCAAAATATGTTTGTCCTTGTTGTGAATTGAGTTTTAAGGCGAAGAAAGGCTTAAATCTCATTTGTGGGGAATGTGAGCAAAAATTAGAGGAAATCGAGGGATAAGGAAATGACGATAGAAAGCGCAATGATTAAAGCAATTAGGAATTTTAATCAAAGGAAATTAGGGAGTATTAGGGATATATTCCCTATGGAATGGAGATACGACAAAAAAGGCAAAGCCAACTACGTAGGTTTTCAAATCACTTATGTTGAAAATAGCGAGCCAGATTGCCCTCACAAAATAGCTTATGAACATATTAGAAAGGAAGATATAAGATAATGAGTCAAAAAGAACAGATTTTAAAAATCATTGAAAGGAATATTGAATTCCATAATCTTAAATTAAATTTGGCTGAAGAAATAGTCATTGAAAAGGATTATCAAAAAAGAAATAAAGAGTGGGCTATTAATTACCACAGCCAAAAATTAAGCACTTTAAAAAGTATATTAGAACAAATTAAAGAAGAGGTAAAGTAAAATGAGAATTTACAGACTAGATTTTTTAAAATTAGTATTCGAACTAGCAAAAGAAGAAAACGCTAGATATGTTGTATTTGATGAGGAAAACCTTGATATATTAGGTACAGCTAAAACCATTAAAGAGGTTAAAAAGATAGCTAGGAAATATCTTAATGAAGATTGTGAGGAAGCTTGCATTATGTATTATGATGATAAAGAACAAAGTATCTTTTTTCTAAAAAGCTGTTAATTATAAAAAATAAATTTTGACATTGGATTGTCAAAAATAAAAGGAGCGTTACGCTCCTTTTTCTTCCGTTTCTATTGTTTCTGTAACTGCTATTTTTTTGGTTTCTTTTCCCTCAAGTTTTTTAAGTCTATAATGATACCAAACTAGTACACCAATTATAATTACTATAATGAGAAGTAAAAACCAATGTTCGCCTAGCCAGTTTGTTAACGGGCTAAAATCTAGCTCATTTGTGTTGTTATTACTTGGAGTATTACTGCCACTTACCCTATCGCCAGCAACTCCGCTATTTGTATCAAGTAAAATCATTTCTACTACCTCCAAGAAATTCATACATACATATTATACCTTAAAAGAAGAATTTAGAAAAGTATTTTTTATCGTTGCTTTTGAATTTTATTCCAGCCTATGCACTAAAAAACTAACAGATTTTACTATCCATTAGCCTTTTTGTTTAACTTCTCTTGACTTAAACTGCCTTAAAGTCTATATCTAAATCTTTCGTAAGTTCTATAATAGGAGCGTCTTTACAGACGTAATAAGGCGATATTTCACTTATTGGACAAATAACATTTTCCTCGTAATCCATAAGACAAAAAATGTCGTCTTTTAATCCCCTAGAATAAACAATTTTATTGTCGCTTTTGCCTATGTATTTTACAATATAATCTAATGCGTGTGTAAATGTTAAATCAAGCATTGTAATAGGCTTAAAATCGTTTCTGCCCATTTTATTCTCAAACTCTTCATTGATGAAACTTACTGCCTTTTTATGGCTTGTAATGTCATAGTATTCCTCTTCGCGAATCCTCCCCCTCATTGCCCCTTGCGGAACATATAAAAGCCCGTGAAAATGCAATCTATCTGTTTGACTTCGTTCAAAACAGCCCATATAAAGCCACCCATAATTCGTATGTAAATTTTGAAGTTTCTTTTTTAAAGTTTTTACATAAGTTTCCTCAGTATGTTTCTTATCATCATAAGTAAATGTTACAAAATAATTCCACTCATTATTTAAAGCCTTTATCTTAAATCTTCGTTTTCTTGATTTTAAATTCCCTTTAGCATTATCTACAAATTTATATATCAAGTTTAAATAATATTTTTTATATACTTCATCATCAAATGGATATATTTTTTTCAATTCTTCATTATTAAATATTCGTTCTAAAAGCGTTTCTTTCATTAAACTATCTTTTATGCGTTCCTCATTTAAAAGATTAAAATAAGCCGTTTGCAATTCATTATAGAACCTTTTTAATTGTTCTGGTATAGGCTTTCTTCCTGTGGACTCGAAAGGAAAATTTTCTCTTGCCCATTCATTATAAAACAAATCTTTCTTTTCAGCACAATGCCAACCTTGTTCCTTCAGCTGATTAATAGACATTCCAATTATTTCTTCAGTAGAAATAGAAGAAACACGTCTTTTATATGGCTGTACCAAATGATGATGTCCGTCAAAGCGAACCTTGCATAATTCCATTTTTTTACCTCTTTTTAGTTGTTTTTTTGATAATTATTGTGTATAATAATAACACAATGAAGAACAAAGTATTTTGTTCTATGTCAGCCATCTATTTAATAGTTAGGCTAGGTCTATCAAGGATAGACCATTTTTTATTTAATCATATCGTTTCTTCCCTAAGAACTTACCAATGAAAAAGCAATGTCGTTTTTTCATTTTTATTTTTCCGATATTCTTTATTTTAGATATATCTACATTCTTTATAGGGTTTGCAGATATTCCAGACCACAAAGGCAAATTAATATCTTTCTTTGGGACAGAATAAACATTTCCTAATTTCACTTGTTGCAATCTGTTAAATTTGTATCCCTTTTTTCCCTCAAGAGAAGTAATTGTATTTACAATGCATTTCTTTGTTTTCTTATCATATTGCCGTATATAAACATAATGACCACCAGTTTTGCTTTTCATTGTAGGCAAATATTTATTTTCAATATAGCCTATTTTGTTAACGACTTTCTTCACAAAATCACGACCTTTCCATTTTGACATTCCAATGTCAAATCATTAACTCTATATCTGTATAAACATTTTGATTTTCTAAAGCTTCATCAAGTATTGGGTTACGATTTTTCAGCCAAGATTTAAAGCTATCCATTGTTTTCCAATATCCCTTAAATAAAGAGTCTGCTGTAACTTCCATTACCTTATGACCCGTTTTCCATACGTATTCATTATTAAGAGGACTTTTACAATAAATAGCATAGTTAACATTAAATATATATTTTTTCATTATATTACCTCTTTCCCAGTCCTATTAGGTCATTGAAGAAATAACTATTCTCAGTTAACATTTCCTCAAAACTTGCTTTTGTATCTGCAAATTCTTCCAAGTCATTTAGTCCTATTTTTGAACATAAAGCCTTCTGTGTAAAAAAATCGCTAAAGCAGTCTGTACTAAATCGCTTAGAATATACCTTTTTAAACATTAAATAATACTTGGTTTTCTTTGTTTCGCCGTCAAGTCGTCCGCTTTCTATGGACGTATCAAGTTTATAATAGCCAAACGTATTTATATTTCTAACTAGATAAGCATTAAGTTTGCTTATCAATCCGTGATACAAATACATTTTTAAAGTATTACCACCAAATTTGTATCTATAAGTATAATATTTGTTTTTAAATCTACTTATAAGCCAACCAAAGAAGAAGTCATAGAAGAAGAACAAAGGTCGTGCGTTCTTTACCTCGCTAGTCTTTTCTATAAATACTATTTCCGTTAAATCTCTTGCATCTGCTCCCCAACTTTCTGGTCGTTGATCATCACATATAATTTTAACAAACGGCACGTTGTCTACTGTTGCAGAGTGTCTAATCATTTTTAATGTTGTATTAAATAAATCATTCTTTTGGTTTGCCTCTTCACTATCTTTCTTGACACCTTGCAATTCGATAGAGTTTTTACGTTCCTTTCCTATCTCTGTAATGTTAATTATTCCAAATTCAAAACAATCTGCTTTTTCGTTAAAATCGACCATTTGTTTGCCCAATCTCAACATATCAAAGTCAAGTATATGCGCGTGTCTTGTATATGTTTCCATAAGCCTTGTATCACGTCTAAATAAATCTACATTCCACAAAGGGAAATTTCCTACACTCTCAAGAATGTTATCAACTCTTATAGAATAATTACTAATAAGCAAACTTGACTCTATAATATAGATAAAATAAAGCTGAACATAGGTTTCTATAACGTCCCATATAGAATTTATTGTGAGATTATCGTCATATTCCATTCCATATCTCTTAAAGTCATATCCCCAAATATTCCTATCTTTTAAATGGTTTAAAAAGAACTTTTTCCGATTAAAAACAAATTTTTTACAAGTTGCTAAATTATATATATAATGTTTCTGCATACCTTTTTTTACACTATTTTCAAGGTTTATCCAAGGGAAGAACGGAAACTTCAAATCTGCCTTTAAGAGTCTTTCAAAGGCGATATCACGAAACATTATTTCTTGAGTCAAAGCTATATCTGTAATCATAGTTGTTTTTTTACTCCCCATTGTACCATTAAGCATAAGAACAATAGGTCGCTCGTTGATATACCCTCTGTCTTTAAGCTCCATATGTTCAAGGCGTTCATAACCAATTCTTTTACAAATTAAGTTGATTATAATAAACCCAACAATCCCCCAAATAATAGGGTGGAAGAAGTTTATCAAGACAGACAAATCTATAAATAATTTTAAAATTTGCAGATATAATGTTGTTGTTTTAAATGTACATACAAAATATAAATAGTAGGCTATAAATTCGATAAGGATTGCTATTCCATTAAAGTTATAGAACCATATAACAAGCCACAATTTCCAATAGATTGAATTATCTTTTGTAAATTGAATGAAACGTATTATCCAAGTTTTCACGGGTAAATACACCTTTTTTTCAAAGTTTTTCCATACTTTTAATGGTTTGCTATCCTCGTTATAATTATTGTCGATTTTATCTTTGTTAAAGCATTTTACAATTAAGAAGACAAGCAGAATAGGTAAAATGATAAGTAGAATTTTTGATACATAGTACATACCATTTCCAAGACTGGTTAAATAATTTATAAGATTTTCCTTGCTCGCCCATAAAGACCAGTAATCGCCCCACAAAATTTTAAAATCTTCCCAATTATTAGGTAAATTGAAAGGCAACTCAAGAGGAACGGAGGAAAACTCGTTGATTGTCAATTTGCCATTCAAATTCAAATCAAATAAACTATTGATATAAAACAAACACGAGTTTTTAAGGTCTGCAAAACTTTCTATAATTCTATCATCAGCATACTTAAAATAAAATATAGAAAGGGATAGAAACGATATAGATATAGCAATACAAATATAGTGTCTATAATCTATTTTTTTAATTTTATCTATCATATTCCTACCCCCTTTGCAGTAAAAATAAAATATCCTATAAAAGTTAAAACCAATAATATTATAATAATGCCAAACACAATTTTTAATCTATTCATTTCTTTACCTCACTTTTTGACATTTGAATGTCAATGTTTCTTTTTGCCAAATAGTTTAAATGGAGCAATTAATAGCGATAATATAAAGTTAACTATTTTCTTTGTCACTTTATAACAGACACTAAAGAAAGTCGAAACAATAGGGAAAGCATAAGCAGTAATTGCGAGAAGAACTAATACACCTATAACAGCTAAAATTTTTTGAAACATATCCACTACTGGGCTAAAATCAAGCTCGTTTGTGTTATTATTACTCGGTATATTAGTTCCGCTTACACGATCAGCGATAACCCCCAAATTATAAACGACTCCCTTACTATAAAAATGCAACCTCAAAATAGTAACATCTGTAACCTCTGTGTAATATGCGTGAGCAGAGGTTTGAAAACCGCTTGATGAATAATCAGTTTCAGTAAATCTTAAAATCCACTGGCTATCTTTTAATAATTCTTTTGCATCGTCTTTTATATCTTCTCTATTTAAAAATTCCTCTTTACTTTCAATTCTATTCCAATGATATGTTTTTGCAAATAACCCATCACCTTTGTGGCTAGCACTATCCTTGTCAGTTAAGGTTACGACTACATTTTCTTGAACATTATCGTAAGAATAAGAAGTTCCAACTCCTAAAGCCCAAGTTTCAGTTACCTCACGCGAACTATAACATACATCTGCGTCATAAATTTTTTCTATTATGTAATCTTCACAACTAAAACCAATATAATGAGCATCACAACTAGAGGGGTGGAGATTAAAGCCATTTTGATATCTTACAAAAGATTTAAATTGAATGGTTACGTCTAATACATTAATGGTTTCCATTTCGTAAGTTATTTCATTATTTAGAGTATAAGTACACCACCTTTGACCTATTTCATAAGCGACAGCATTTGTTACCTCAGCAACAGAAGTATCTATATTATCATTAAATGGTCTATAAATTGATACTAAATTATAATATCGAAATGGAGTGCTTGGAACTTCCAACCCCTCAACCATATATTTACTGAATACGCCACTTTGAGAAAGAAGTTTAAGCTTATATATTTGAGGACTTAAATCCTTTATGTTTTCCCCTATTGATAAACTAATTTCCGTTGCTTTAAGGTCATAATCTGGATATGCAGGAGAATACGCATATACACAAAGATTGTTCAATTTTGTTTCTGCTATTTGTATCACTTGTATGGAATAGTCCTCATTTCTATGAGGAAAATCATATTCATTAAATGTCTTGTCTTGTTTTAAATCTGCCACAACATCTGTGTATTCGTCCACTGACGCATTAACAATAAAACCCGAGCCAAACAAAGCCATAAAACTAAATATCAATACAAAGATAGAAGTTACAACATATTTAAGCATTGTTTTCATTTTTACCCCCTTATTAAGAAAATAGAGTAGAGCTTTTTACAGCTCCACCCTATAAAATTAGTATATTTCTTTACTTTACCAAAGTAAAACATTCTGGAAGAGAAGTATAGGTGGAACTTGTATCAATACTGCCCTGATAAGAAATAAGAATATACTTTGTGTCTTTTTCAAAATTCAACGTATATAAATTAGCACCAGACACGGCTAATTGCTCGCCACGATCCATATTAGTGGTTGTATAAATAGAGTCTGTGTTTGGTAATTCCGCAAATTGGAATACTTTGATATTAAAATATGACCCGCCAAAATTTTCTGCTAATTTTAGAGGTCTAAACTCTAACATTTTATATTTTTCCACAGACAAAATTGTTTTTGTTGTTGCTGACTGCCCATCGTGAACAATAAATTCTAAATCGTCTGTAATACGAATACCATATTCAAAAACATTGTCTAAGACATTATTTACCACTTGAAATTGTCGCCCTTTTATAGTAACAAATTTATTTTTTACATTTTGCTCAGCGTTTTTGGCAACTTTTAAATTTAGCATATTAGAATACTTTATTTTTTCAGTCCAAGAAATTTTACCGTCTTCATCATTTATTGGTGTAATTTCTATACGAGCATAAGCGCCATTTAAAGGGGCAGTTCCACTATAACCCTCTTTTAAAACGTCAGTAGAAGATATAAAATTATCCAAAATATCATAATAAAAAATTTGATAATTAATTGTAGAGTCAAAATCTAACGTTGCCTTTAACCCCTCACAAGCAAATTTTTCCTTTGTATAAAGTGTTGTTTTATCCTCTTCATATTTTCCGTTTGCATTCAAACCGCCAACCTCAAACGTGGGGTGGATTGAAACTTCGTCTTTTCTAACAAAATGATTAGTGATTGCAATCACTCCTCCAAGTACACCTAGTCCTAAAATAATGCCACTAATTGCCTTGATGATTTTTATTTTATTTTTTCTCATTGTTTATTTTTCCTTCTTTCATTCAATAATTTTTGTTTGTTTTTGACATTGCATTGTCAAATATTTATTTTCTTTTTGATTTAAAAGCTTTGGCATTATCACTGCGTGCTCTTAAATAACCGATACGGTGTGCTCTTTCTGTTGACGTCAATCTAATTGGTTTTCCATTCTTATCCATTTTCAAATGTCCGTCATTAGTTTGTTTAACACCATTTCCAAGTTCATCAGCATATTTTCTTGCTTTTTCACTAGGATTTAACAAGCATATTTTTTTGCCTTTTCTTGTTCTGCCAAACCAAGCCATTATAACAGCCCCTTTCTTAAATGATTTCTATTTTGACAATGAGTTGTCAAAAATAATAAAGAGGATAAGGCTTTACCTCGTCCCCTTTTAGTGTATCTTAGTGTTTTTTGATACACTCTATATTTCAAGTTGGCGAGGTATAACCAACATTGAAACTTTAAGCATTAGTTTGAGCCAGTGTCTTCGCCGTCTTCGTCTTCAACTTTGATTTCAGCTTGTAAGTCGTTATACAACTTATCCAATAATGCTGAATTGCTTTCGCCACTTGGTACTACACGCGCCCTTAAATCGCCAGCCTCGTTTACAACTTCATAACGATATGTTGTCGTTTTACGATTAGTTGTCAAATCACGATTAATTTTCGCAATCTTAAATAGCTCAACTTTGTTTCTATCCTCGAATACCATATCAAGTACGTCATACATTCCGACGTCATTTCGAGGAATATCCATACGAATTTCTTTTTCAATGTTTTTTCCTCTCACTAGGAAATTACCTTTTACAAAATAATTCGCATAATCACGTCCGTTAACGCGCACGAATTTTCTTTCCAAATAAATTACTTTGTTTTGTTCTTGTTCTTTGTTCTTGTCCATTTCTGTTCCGTTCCTTTTCATTTTGTTTTTTGTCTTTCGTTTATGGCTACCTCTAACCATAAAAGAAAGGAGATAGTCAGCAAACAACATTCATTATCTACTGACACACCTATTGTATCAAAACACTTTTTCTTTTCAAAAAATAAAAAAACCTCTTGAAATAAAGTTTAACTTGCGTTATAATAGAAAGGCTTATGTATAAGCATTATTAGCTGTGAAGTGGGAGGTTGCCGACACACTGAAGAGCGTTGTCATTGCAATGCGTCGGGTTTTCTCATGGAGCAAGTCTATACAAAGATTATAGGCGAAAGGAGTTTAAAAAATGGCAAAATCAAAAATTAGAATTCGTTTAAAATCTTATGATCACAGATTATTGGATTTATCAGCAAAGAAAATTGTTGATAGCGTAAAGAAGACAGGTTCAAAGGTAAATGGTCCAGTACCTCTACCTACTGAAAAAGAAATCTTTACAATTTTACGTTCTCCACACGTTAATAAGGATTCTCGTGAACAATTTGAACGTAGAACTCATAAGAGATTAATCGAAATTGTGGATCCAACTCCACAAACAATTGATGCTTTAATGCATATTGATTTACCTTCTGGTATTGATATTGTATTAAAGTAATAAAAAATAAAGAAAGAAAAGAGGAAAAATTTCAATGGCTAAGGGAATCTTAGGTAGAAAATTGGGCATGACTCAAATTTTCGATGCAGCTGGAAATTTAATTCCAGTGACTATCATTGATGCAACTGCAAATGTTGTTCTTCAACAAAAGACAGTAGAAAATGATGGATATGTAGCTGTTCAAGTTGGTTTCTTAGATAAAAGAGAAAAGTTATCTAACAAGCCTGAACAGGGCCACGTTGCTAAGGCTAACACTGCTCCTAAGCGCTTCATAAGAGAATTCCGTTTCTCAGAAGCACAAGGAAATGAGTTACTATCTTACAATGTAGGCCAAGAAATTAAGTGTGATATATTTGCTGCTGGTGATGTAGTAGACGTTACAGGTACTTCAAAGGGTAAAGGATTTGCAGGTACAATTAAACGTTACAATCATGCTCGTTTAAGAATGAGCCATGGTACATCAGCATGTCATCGTATCGTTGGTTCTATGGGTCCTATTAAAGGAAATATGAAGGGTAAGAAAATGCCTGGTCATATGGGACATGAAACCGTAACATTACAAAATTTAGTTATTGCTGCTGTGGATACAGAAAGAGACTTAATCTTAGTTCGTGGTAATGTACCAGGACCTAAGAAGGGTTTGGTAATGATCAAGACAGCTGTAAAGGCTAATTAGAAAGGAGATTTACTATGCCAACTATTGCATTATTAAATCAATCTGGAGAAAAGATTAAAAATTTAAAGTTAAGCGAAGAAATCTTCGGAATTGAGCCTAACCTTCAAGTTGTGTATGACGTTGTTAATGCTCAAAGAGCAGCTATGCGTCAGGGAACGCACGATACAAAGGGACGTAGCGAGGTTCGTGGTGGTGGACGTAAGCCTTGGAGACAAAAGGGGACTGGACGTGCTCGTCAAGGATCTATTCGTGCTCCACAATGGCGTGGTGGTGGTACAGTATTTGGACCAACTCCAAGAAGCTATGCCTTCAAGTTAAACAAGAAGGTAAAACAATTAGGTTTAAAATCAGTTTTATCTTATAAGGTAAAGGAAGAAAAATTTGTTGCAGTTGATGCAATCAAGTTTGAAGAAATTAAAACAAAGAATTTCTTAAAATTCTTAAGTGACATTAAAGTGGAGGGCAAGGCTATTGTGGTTTGCACTCGTGATGAATTAACAGAACAAGCTATCTTATCTGCTAGAAATATTCCAGGTGTGTTCCTTACACCAGTAGATAACGCAAGTGTTTATGAGATTTTATGTTATGATAAATTTGTAGTAACCGCTGGTGCAGTAGCTTACTATGAGGAGGAATTGAAGTAATATGACAAAAGCATTTGATATTATTCAAGGTCCAATCATTACTGAAAAGACTATGCAATTAAAAGAGCAATTCAACAAGTACACTTTCAAGGTAGCAAAGAGTGCTAACAAGATTGAAATCAAGAATGCTGTTGAAGAAATTTTTAAAGTAAAGGTTGAAAGCGTAAATACAATCAATGTATTGCCTAAGCGTAAAAAGGTTGGTAAATATGAGGGCTTTGCCCCTGCATATAAAAAGGCCATCTGTAAGCTAGCTAAGGATGACAAGATTGACGCCTTCGAAATCTAATTAGGAGGAAATTATTAACATGGCAGTTAGAAAATATAAGCCAACATCAAATGGTAGACGTAATATGTCTGTATTAACCTTTGATGAAATTACAACAGATACTCCTGAAAAATCATTATTAGCCCCTAAGCATAAAAAGGGTGGACGCAATAATTCAGGAAAGATTACAGTTCGTCATCAAGGTGGCGGTAATAAGCAAAAATATCGTATTATAGATTTCAAAAGAAATAAGGATGGAATTCCTGCAAAGGTTAAAACTATTGAATACGATCCTAACAGAAGTGCAAACATTGCGTTGTTATCATACGCAGATGGTGAGAAGAGATATATTCTTGCACCTAAGGGCTTACAGGTTGGAGATACCTTACAATCTGGAAGCGGCGTAGATATTAAGCCAGGTAATGCATTGGTTATTAATGAAATTCCAGTAGGTAGCTTAATTCACAACATTGAATTACATCCAGGAAAGGGCGGACAGTTGGCTCGTAGTGCTGGTGTGTCTGCACAAATTTTAGGACGTGTAGAAAATTATGTATTGGTTCGTCTTGGAAGTGGTGAGGTTCGTAAAATCTTAGCTACTTGTAAGGCTACCATTGGTGAGGTTGGAAATGAATCTCATGAATTAGTTAGAATTGGTAAAGCAGGTAAGGCACGTCATATGGGCTTACGTCCAGAGGTACGTGGTTCAGTTATGAACCCTAATGATCACCCACATGGTGGTGGTGAAGGCAAATGTCCGATTGGTCGTCCTTCTCCAGTTACTCCATGGGGTAAGCCAGCGCTTGGTTTAAAGACTCGTAATACAAAAAAGGCTTCTACAAAACTTATTGTTCGTAGAAGAAACGACAAATAATAAGGAGGAAATATTATTATGGCTCGTTCAATTAAGAAAGGACCTTTTTGCGATGATCATTTAATGAAAAAGATCGAAGCACAGAAGGATAACCATGAGAAGAAAGTAATTCAAACTTGGTCTCGTAGATCAACAATATTCCCTGCATTTATCGGTTTTACCATTGCAGTTTATAACGGACGTGAGCATGTTCCTGTTTATGTAACAGAAGATATGGTAGGTCACAAATTAGGTGAATTTGCTCCTACAAGAACTTACCGCGGACATGGCGCAGATGATAAGAAAGCAAAAAAATAGTCTAAAGGAGAAGAATGAAAATGGAAGCAAAAGCAATTGCTAGTACAATTCGTATCACTCCACGTAAGGCTCGTCTAGTTGTAGATTTGATTCGTAATAAGGATGTAGCTGAAGCAAAGGCTATCTTAAAGCTAACGAATAAGCAAGCTTGTGAAGTGGTATTAAAGGTTTTAAATTCTGCATGTGCTAATGCAGAGCATAACTATAATATGGATTCTAGTAATCTATATGTAAAAACAGCATACGTGAATGACGGCATTCGCATGAAGAGAATGTTACCTCGTGCTAAAGGTAGAGGCGATGTTATCATCAAAAGAACTTGTCATATTACAGTAATCGTAGCTGAAAAAGAAAGCAAGTAAGGAGGAAGTCACATGGGTCAAAAGGTAAGTCCTACGGGGTTACGTGTTGGTATTAACCGTGATTGGGATGCCGCATGGTATGCTGGAAAAAATGATGTTGCAGATCTTTTAATTGAAGATTTAAAGATTCGTGAGTATTTGAATACAGTATATAAGAAGGCTTCAATCTCTCGCGTTATTATTGAGCGTTTAAAGGGAACAAATAAAGATCGTGTAAAAATTACATTACATACAGGTAAGCCTGGTGTTGTTATTGGTCATGAGGCTGAAACAAAGAATAAGGTTGTTAAAGAATTAGTTTTCATGACAAAAAAAGAAATTATTTTAAATGTTGTTGAAATCAAAAAGCCTGAATTAGATGCAACATTAGTAGCAAAGTCTATTGCTGAGCAGTTAGAAGCACGTGCTTCTTTCCGCCGTGTTCAAAAGGTTGCTATTCAAAGAGCTTTAAAGGCTGGTGCTAAGGGTGCTAAAACATTGATTTCTGGTCGTTTAGGTGGAGCAGAAATGGCACGTAGTGAAGGATATAATGAGGGACAGGTTCCTCTACAAACTTTACGTGCAGATGTAGATTACGCTGTGGCAGAGGCTCATACTACCTATGGAAAATTAGGAGTTAAGGTTTGGATTTATAAGGGTGAAATTTTTGAAATGGCTCCAAGAAGCTTAAATGATAAAAAGCCCGCTCGTCCAAACAAGCCTGCAAGAAAGCCAATGAATAAGGAAGCAAAAGAGACAAGCTCTAAAGGAGGTAAATAATTATGTTAATACCTAAGAGAGTAAAATATCGTCGTCCTCATAGAGTTTATTATAAGGGTAGAAAGGCAAAGGGAGGCACAGAAATTGCGTTTGGTGAATTCGGTCTTCTTGCTATGGAAGGCTGTTGGCTAACTAACCATCAGATTGAGGCAGCCCGTGTTGCGATTACTCGTCATATGAACCGTCAAGGACAGGTATGGATTAAAGTATTCCCTCATTTATCTAAGACAAAGAAGCCTTTAGCTGTACGTATGGGTTCTGGTAAAGGTGCTCCTGAGACTTGGGTAGCTGTTGTTAAGGAAGGATTAATTTTATTTGAGGTTGCAGGAGTTCCTGAGGATGTTGCACGTGAGGCTTTGCGTCTAGCATCTCATAAATTACCTTGTTCAACCAAAATTGTAAAAAAAGTAGGTGACGAGCAATAATGAAAGCACAAGATATTCGTAAATTAACAAAGACGCAAATCGAAAAGAAAATTGCTGATTTAAAAGAAGAATTATTCAATCTTAAGTTTCAAGCTGCTCTAGGAAATCTACAAAAGCCTGCTCGTATGGGTGAGGTTAAAAGAGATATTGCTAGATTAAAGACGATTTTAACAGAAGGTTCTTATAATCTTGAGGAGGCTGCTCCTAAGAAAAGAACTCGTGCTAAGAAAACTGTAGAAGCTAGCAATGAAGCTGAGTAGGAGGAAACAGCATGGAACGGAATAGTCGTAAATTTTTTACAGGAACTGTGGTTTCTGATAAAATGAATAAAACAATCGTTGTAACTGTTGATACTTTTGGTGTTGCAAAGCTTTATAAGAAGCGTGTAAAGAAGTCACATAAGTTTCATGTACATGATGAGAACAATACTGCTAAGGTTGGCGATGTTGTTAGATTCATGGAAACTAGACCACTATCAAAAACTGTATGTTATACATTAGTTGAGGTAGTTAAGGCTAAGGAAACTCTTTAAGATCGGGTCCTGAAAGGAGGTACTAACATGGTTCAACAAGAAACTAGATTAGCGGTTGCTGACAACAGCGGCGCTCGTGAATTATTAATTATTAAAGTATTAGGTGGAGCATTACATCGTTATGCTAATGTAGGTGATATCGTGGTTTGCTCTGTTAAATCAGCAGCTCCAAATGGTGCTGTTAAAAAAGGTGATGTAGTTAAGGCAGTAATTGTACGTACAAAAGCTGGCTTAAGAAGAAATGATGGCTCATATATCAAGTTTGATGAAAATGCAGCTGTTATTATTCGTGAGGATAAAACCCCACGTGGAACTCGTATTTTCGGACCAGTTGCTAGAGAATTACGTGATAAGGATTATATGAAAATCATTTCTTTAGCACCCGAAGTACTATAAGGAGGTGCACATTAAATGCAAATTAAAACTGGAGACACAGTAGTTGTCATTGCTGGTAAAGACAAATATACAAAGGATAAAAAGGGGAACCGCGTACCTACTACGGGTAAGGTACTTAAGGTATATCCTAAGACAAACCGTGTAGTTGTTGAGGGTGTTAATAAGGTGACTAAGCATCAAAAGCCAACACAGGCTAACCAAAATGGTGGAATCATTCAAATGGAGGCACCAATTGATGCTTCAAATGTTATGCTATTAGATCCAAAGGTAAATAAGCCTACACGCGTTAGCATCAAAATTGATGAAAATGGTAAGAAAATCAGAGTTTCTAAAAAATCTGATTATGAATTTAAGTAGGAGGTGGCTAAAGGATGAATCGTTTACAAGAAAAATATCAAAATTCTGTTAAAGCAGAATTAGCAAAAAAATTCTCATACAAGTCTTCTATGCAAATTCCAAAGGTTGAAAAAATCGTTATCAATATGGGAGTTGGCGACGCAGTTGCAAATTCTAAGGTTTTAGATGATGCTGTGGAGGAATTAACTCAGATTACAGGTCAAAAGCCAGTTGTTACGAAAGCAAAACATTCTATCGCAAACTTCAAATTACGTGAAGGTATGCCAATTGGTTGCAAGGTAACTCTAAGAGGAGAAAGAATGTATCAATTCTTAGATAAGCTTGTATCTATCGCTTTACCACGTGTACGTGATTTCCATGGTGTAAATGGAAATAGCTTTGATGGTCGTGGAAACTTTACTCTAGGCGTAAAAGAACAGTTAATTTTCCCAGAAATTAATTTTGATAAGGTTAAGAAGGTTCGTGGTATGGATATCGTTATCGTTACTACAGCTAAAACAGATGAGGAAGGCCGTACTTTATTACAATTAATGGGTATGCCTTTTAGAAAGTAAGAGAGGATATATAGACTATGGCAAAAACATCAATGGTTGTTAAAAATCATAGAAAAGCTAAGTATACTTCACGTGCATATACACGTTGTGAGCGTTGTGGACGTCCACATGCTGTAATCAGCAAGTTTAAGCTTTGTCGTATTTGTTTCCGTGAATTAGCATACAAGGGACAAATTCCAGGCGTTAAAAAAGCAAGCTGGTAATTTTAAAATAAGGAGGATTAATTCATATGATGACAGATCCAATTGCGGATATGCTAACCCGCATCAGGAATGCAAATGCAATGCGTCATGAAACAGTTGTATTACCTACTTCAAAAACAAAAACAGCAATGTTAATGGTTTTGAAGAATGAAGGTTATATTGCAGATTTCAAGGTTTCTAAGGACGTTAAGAGTGTTACAACAGTAACATTAAAATACACAGAGGATCACCAACGAGTTATTCGTGGGTTAAAGAGAATTTCTAAACCTAGTCTTCCTGTTTATACTACAGCTGAAGATTTACCAAAGGTATTAAACGGATTAGGTGTTGCAATTATCTCAACCTCAAAGGGTATTATGACAGATAAAGAAGCTCGTAAGCAAAAAATCGGTGGAGAAGTTTTAGCTTACGTTTGGTAAAAAAAATAATTTAAAAATATGGAGGTGTTTTAGATGTCTCGTATTGGTAATAAGGCTATCACATTACCTGCCGGCGTTACAATTGACGTGAAAGAGGGAAACCTTGTCAATGTTAAAGGCCCTAAGGGTGAGTTAAGCTTTCAATTCAATAGTGAGCTAGAAATTGCTACGGAAGGTAGCGAATGTGTAGTTAAACGTCCAAACGATACTAAGACGATGAAAATGATGCATGGTACAACTCGTGCATTATTACATAATATGGTTGTTGGTGTGTCTGAAGGATGGAAAAAGGTATTAGAGATTAACGGTGTTGGTTACCGTGCTCAATTACAAGGAAATAAGGTTGTTGTATCTGCTGGTTATTCTCATCCAGTTGAATTAGAAGTTCCACATGGATTAAAGGTTGAATTACCTAAGAATACACAAATTATTATTTCAGGTATTGATAAGCAATTAGTAGGACAATTTGCGGCAGAAATTCGTGAGGTACGTAAGCCAGAGCCTTATAAGGGTAAAGGTATTAAGTATGCTGATGAACATATTCGTCGTAAGGAAGGTAAAACTGCTAAAAAGTAGTAGGAAGGAGTGCTAGTATATGATAAATAAAGTATCTAAGAATGCAAGTCGTCAGAAAAGACACTTACGTTTACGTCAAACATTATCTGGAACAGCTTTAAAGCCTAGATTAAATGTTTTCCGTTCAAACAAGCAAATTTATGCACAAGTTATTGATGATACAACTGGTAAGACATTATGCTGTGCTTCTTCAAAAGAATTAGAAGCAGAAGTAAAAAATGGTTCCAATGTAGAAGCTGCAACTAAGGTTGGTACTTTAATTGCAAAGCGTGCATTAGATTTAAAAATTGAGGCTGTAGTTTTTGACCGTGGTGGTTATTTATATCATGGACGTGTTAAGGCTTTAGCTGAAGCAGCAAGAGCTGCAGGATTAAAATTCTAAGGAGGATAAATTCTTATGCGTCAAGATCATAAAGAACGTAAGGAAGTTGAACAACCAGAGTTTGAAGAGCGTGTTGTTACCATTAATCGTGTAACAAAGGTTGTTAAAGGCGGTAGACGTTTTCGTTTCGCTGCATTAGTTGTAATCGGTGATAAGAAGGGTCGCGTTGGTTTTGGTACGGGTAAATCACAGGAAGTGCCTGAAGCAATTAAAAAAGCCGTTGAAAATGCAAAAAAGAATATGATTACTGTTGCCACTGTAAAAACTACTATTCCTCATGAAGTAACTGGTATTTATGGAGCAGGTCGTGTTATTTTAAGACCAGCTAGTGAAGGTACTGGAGTTATCGCTGGTGGTCCAGTACGTGCCGTTGTAGAATTGGCAGGCATCAATGATATTTTATCTAAATCATTGGGCTCAGCTACACCAATAAATGTAGTTAGAGCTACAATAGAAGGGTTAAAGAGTTTAGAAACTGTTGAACAGGTTGCTGCAAGACGTGGGAAAACAGTTGAAGAAATTCTAAGGTAATCATTATGTATAAAATAACTTTAGTAAAAAGCTTAATTGGTCGCAAGCCAAATCAGGTTGCAACAGCAAAGGCTCTAGGCTTACATAAAATCGGCCAAACAGTTACAAAAGAGGAAAATGAAGCAATTCGCGGTATGATCGTTACCATAGCTCATATGGTAAAGGTTGTCCAAGAATAGGAGGTGCCAGACATGTTAAATGAATTAAAGCCAAATGCAGGCGCAAGACATGCAAAGAAGCGTGTGGGTCGTGGTATTGGTAGCGGTCTTGGTAAAACAGCAGGTAGAGGATCTAAAGGTCAAAATGCTCGCTCAGGCGGTGGTGTTCGTCTAGGCTTTGAGGGTGGTCAATTACCTTTATTCCAACGTTTACCTAAGATTGGTTTCCATAGCCATTCTCATAAATTCTATGCAATTGTGAACATAGAAAAATTAAATTGCTTTGAAGATGGAGCTACGGTTGATGCTGATAGCCTAATTAAAGCAGGATTAATTAAAGAAACCTTAGATGGTGTTAAAGTATTAGGTCAAGGAGAATTAACAAAGAAGTTAACTGTTAAGGTTAACAAAATTTCTAAATCAGCACAATCAGCTATTGAAAATGCTGGTGGTACTGTTGAGGTGATTTAATTGTTAGAGAAGCTAAAGAAGATTTTAAGTAATAAAGAGATATTACAAAAAATCATATTTACATTCGCAATTTTATTAGTTTTTAAAATCGGTACCTACATTCCAATTCCACTTGTTGCAACAACAAGCATTAGAAGTGTTATTGCAGGTAATGATTTTCTAACTGTGTTAAATGCCTTTTCTGGTGGAGGATTATCTAATTTCTCTATCCTAGCATTAGGTATTTCACCTTATATTACTTCATCCATCGTTGTTCAAATGCTTCAGCTTTTGATTCCTAAGTTAAAGGAGTGGAGTGAGCAAGGAGAAGTAGGTAAGGTGAAAATTGGGCGTGTAACGCGCTATGTAACTATATTTTTAGCTATGGTACAAGCCTTGGTATTAATCTTTGGACTTGGATCACAGCCAGAAAACATTTTAGTTGATTCCTTGATTCAATATAAGCAATTTTATTGGGCGTTCTATATCTATATGGCTATTGTAATTACAGCTGGTTCCGCATTTACAATGTGGTTGGCAGACTTAATTACACGTCATGGTATAGGCAATGGCTCATCAATGATTATTTCCGCAGGTATCATTTCCTCAATTCCAGGTATGTTTGCAACCTTAGGAAATAAGTATTTAGGAGTAAATACAACAGGCTTAAATATCTTCTTATATATATTGGTTATTGTATTATATTTAGCAATGATTTTAGGTGTTGTATATTTTGAGGGTGCAGTAAGAAAAATTCCAGTGCAATATGCAAATCGTCAGGCATCACAGGGGTCTGATATTCCTGTAAAGCTGAATAGTGCAAATGTAATACCTGTTATTTTTGCATCAACGATTATGAGTATTCCACTTACAATTGTAGGTATTATGGGATTATCTACAACGTCATCAACAGGAGCGTTTTGGGTAAATGAGGTTTTCTCAAACTCTAAGCCTATTGGTTGTGTATTGTATATCATTCTGATTGTATTCTTCAGTTTCTTTTATTCCTTTATGACGGTAGATCCAGATAAAATTAGTGATAATTTAGATAAGCAAGGTGCATTTATTCCAGGATATCGTCCAGGAGAGGATACAAAGATTCAATTGTCAAGAATGCTGTTTAGAATCACTTTAATTGGTGCAACCTATTTAGTATTCATTGCGTTAGTGCCAATTATTGTTTCAGCAGCTTTTGGATTCACTTCAAGTGAGGCAAGCTCTATAACTATTGGTGGTACATCATTAATCATTGTTGTTGGTGTTGCTATTGAGACATTCCGTCAAATTGAAACGGCATCAGAAACAAAGGATTATAAAGGCTTCTTAGATTAAGAGGAGGATGACTCATATGAAATTATTAATTATGGGTAGACCTGGTGCTGGAAAAGGCACTCAAGCGGCTAATATAAAGGAGTATTATGGTATTCCTCATATTTCAACAGGAGATATGTTTAGAGCTGCAATCAAGAATCAGACGAAGTTAGGCTTGACAGCCAAAGAGTATATGGATAAGGGAGCCTTAGTTCCTGATGAAGTAACGATTGGTATTGTTCAAGAAAGATTATTAGAAAGCGATTGTAAGAAGGGATTTCTATTAGATGGATTTCCACGTACAATTGCTCAGGCAGAAAGCTTAGAAGGCTTTTTGAATAGAAATGGTATTGTTTTAGATGCTGTTTTAGATGTGGATGTTCCAGCAGAAATTTTGGTAAGAAGAATGGTTGGTCGTCGTGTATGTAAGGGCTGCGGAGCTACATACCATGTAGAGTTCAATGCTCCTAAGAAGGATGGAATCTGTGATGTTTGTGGTACACCATTAATTCAAAGAAATGATGATACCTTAGAAACAGCAGAAAATCGTTTAAATGTATATGATAAGCAAACGGCTCCATTATTGGAATTTTATAAGGAAAGAAATCTATTAAAAACAGTTGATGGCAATCAGGCATTAGATAAGGTTTTTGAGGATATAAAAGCTGTATTAGGTGCTTAATATATGATAGAAATCAAAAGTGAACGTGAAATAGCGTTATTAAAAGAGGCGGGACGTATTGTTGCGTTATGTCATAAAGAAATGGCTAAGCAGGTTAGACCAGGAGTTTCAACACAAGAGCTCAATGATATCTGTGAAAAGATTATTTTAGAGCATAACGCTACACCATCCTTTAAAGGCTATGGTGGATTCCCCTCTGCTGTTTGTGCATCTGTGAATGAAGTTGTTGTTCATGGTATTCCAAGTAAAAAGCAAATTCTTAAGGAAGGCGATATTATTGCCTTAGATATAGGAGCCTGTTATAAAGGCTACCATGGCGATTCTGCATGGAGCTATGCAGTGGGCAATATCAACGATAAGGATAAGCTTTTAATGCAAGTGACTCACGATTCCTTATTTAAGGGATTAGAACAGGTACGTGAGGGAGCGCACTTAGGTGATGTTAGTGCAGCAATTGGAAATTATGCCTCCTCCTTTGGATTTGGAATAGTTGAAGAGTTTACTGGCCATGGTGTAGGTAGAAATCTTCATGAGGATCCAGCAATCTTTAACTTTGGAGAAGCTGGAACTGGACCACTTCTTAAGGAAGGAATGGTACTTGCGATTGAGCCTATGATTAATGCAGGAACAAAGCGAGTAAGAATTCTTGGTGATGGTTGGACGACTATTACAAAAGATAAATCCAAAAGTGCACATTTTGAACATACGATTGTAGTGCGTAAAAATGGTTATGAGATTTTAACTACACTATAAAGGAGAATATAGAATGGCGAAAAAAGACGACGTTATTGAAATGGAAGGAAAGGTACTTGAGGTACTACCTAATACACAATTTATAGTTAAACTTGAAAATGATCATCAAGTTTTAGCACACGTTTCTGGTAAAATCCGTATGAATAACATACGCATCTTACCAGGGGATAAGGTCACGATAGAATTATCAACGTATGATCTAACACGTGGAAGAATAACTTACAGACATAAATAATATTGGAGGTATTTAAGATGAAAGTAAGACCATCAGTAAAACCAATTTGTGACAAATGCAAGGTTATTAAGCGCAAAGGCCGTGTTATGGTAATTTGCGAGAACCCAAAGCATAAACAAAGACAAGGATAGAAAGTAGGAGGAACTTAAAATATGGCACGTATTGCAGGAGTAGATATTCCAAGCGAAAAGCGTATCGTTATATCATTACAATACATTTATGGTATTGGTGAGCCTACATCTAAGAAGATTTTAGCAGATGCAGGTATATCTGAGGATATCCGTACAAAGGATTTAACAGAAGAGCAGTTACAAGCAATTCGTACTCAGGTTGCAAAAATTAAAGTAGAAGGTGATCTTCGTAGAGAGGTTGCCCTAAATATTAAGCGTCTAATGGAAATTGGATGTTACAGAGGTATTCGTCATAGAAAGAATTTACCTGTGCGTGGACAAAATACAAGAAACAATGCTCGTACACGCAAAGGTCCTAGACATACTATTGCGAATAAGAAGAAATAATAAGGAGGAAATATATTATGGCACGTAAAGTTACTAAGCGTCGTGTGAAAAGAAACTGCCCTACTGGCGTTGCTCATATTCATTCGACTTTCAATAATACGATCGTTACAATCACTGATCCAGATGGAAATGTAATTTCTTGGAGCAGTGCAGGTGCATTAGGCTTTAAGGGTAGTCGTAAATCAACTCCTTTTGCCGCACAAATGTGTAGTGAAGCAGCTGCTAAGGCTGCAGTAGATGCAGGTGTATCTAAGGTTGAGGTTTCAGTAAAGGGTCCAGGTCAAGGACGTGAGGCAGCAATTCGTTCACTAACTGTTGCAGGACTTGAGATTACAGCAATTACAGATGTAACTCCAGTTCCTCATAATGGTTGCCGTCCACCAAAACGTCCAAGAGGATAGTATTTAGCAGTATTTTTTAAATGTTGTATAAAAATATATAGGAGGCCCATTAATGAAAGATTTAAAATTCGAAAAACCTAGAACAAACATTGAAGAAATTGCCGATCAAGGGAATTATGGTAAATTCGTTGTATCTCCGTTAGAAAGAGGCTTTGGTATTACTTTAGGTAATGCTTTAAGAAGAACGCTTCTTTCCTCTTTACCAGGCGCAGCCTTTGTTAATGTTAAAATTGAGGGTGCTGAGCATGAATTTCAAAATGTTGATGGCGTAGTAGAAGATGTAATCACCATTATTTTAAATTTAAAGCGTGTAGTTTTATCAGTAGATAGTGATGATCCAGACTTTGAAGCAGTTGTTGAAATCCACAAAGGTGAAGGCGAAGTTACTGCGGGGGATATTATACATGGAAACGATGTTATTGTTATTAATCCAGAACAGCACATTGCGACTGTATCCGCAGGCGGAAACTTACATATGTTTTTAACTGTCCGTAAGGGAGTGGGTTATGTAAGCTCAGCTGCAAACAAAGAATATAACCAATCTGTTGGTGTGATTTCAATAGACTCTATCTATACACCAATTGTAAATGTTGCATTCAACGTTGAAAAGACTCGTGTTGAGAATGTGAATGTAGCTTCCTTTGATAAGCTAGAAATAGAAGTTCAAACGAATGGTTCTATTACCGCTAAAGAAGCTTTAGCTATTGCTTCTAAAATGATGATAGAACATCTTCAGGTTGTTGTTGAATTGAGTGAGAAGGCTTCAGTTACAGATTATATGACTGAAACTGAGGACGATACTCAGAACCGTAAACTTGAAATGACAATTGACGAACTTGATTTATCTGTTCGTTCTTATAACTGTTTAAAGCGTGCAAGCTTGAATACTGTTGCGGAGCTTGCTGCTAAGACAGAAGAGGATATGATGAAGGTTCGTAATCTTGGAAGAAAGTCATTAAAAGAAATTAAAGAAAAGTTAGAAGCCTTAGGATTAGGCTTTAAGAAAGATTAATCATAAGGAGGATATCAAGATGGCATATAGTAGATTACGTCGTAGTTCAGACCAAAGAAAAGCTTTACTTCGTGATTTGATTACAGATTTAATATTAAATGGTCGTATAGAAACTACACAAGCCAAGGCTAGAGAATTAAAAAGACTAGCTGATAAAATGGTAACTTTAGGAAAGACTAATACACTTCACTCTCGTCGTCAAGCCGCTTCATTCATTCGTTTTGAAAAGGCTGAAGATGGACAATACGCTGTTCAAAAGCTATTTAGTGAAATTGCCCCAAAATTTGCTAGCCGTAATGGAGGTTACACTCGTGTAATTAAGACTGGTTTCCGTCGTGGAGACTCAGCTCCTATGGCTATCATAGAATGGGTTGAATAAAAAATAGAGGTGCATTTTTAAATGCACTTTTTATTTTGCAAATAAAGGAATTTGATGTATAATAAATATAATATGTGAAAAAGAGGAGTTGACCTATATGACGATTATCAAACTGAATCCAAAAGAGGAAGAAAATATTTTAAATGGATTTCCGTGGGTTTATAATAATGAGGTTAACTCCTTTGTTGGAGATATAAGTAATGGAAGTATTGTACAGGTAAATAGCTTTGAGGATGAGTTTGTAGGCTATGGTTTTTTAAACATTCATTCTAAGCTTATGGTACGGATGCTTTCCTTAGAAAAAGAAGAAATTAATAGAGATTTTTTTAAAAAAAGGATTCAAATGGCCTTGGCTCATAGGAAAAATATGAATTTAGGAAATGCATGTCGATTGATTTTTGCAGAAGCCGATTTTTTGCCCGGTCTTATTGTTGATCAATATAATGATATTTTATCCGTACAGTTTCTGTGTTTAGGAATGGATATTCTAAAAAAGGATATTGTAGAGATTTTGATTGAGGAGCTGCATCCCAAAGGTATTTATGAGCGAAGCGATACGCCTGTTAGACTTAAGGAGGGCTTGGAAGAAAAAAAGGGCATCTTATATGGTGATTTTTCTTTTCGGGTCAATGTAGAAGAGAATGGAATACATTTTATCGTAGATGTGGAGAATGGGCAAAAAACTGGATATTTTTTAGATCAAAAATTGAATCGAGATATGGTTAAATATTATGTAAGGGATAAAGTGGTTTTAGATTGCTTTTCTAATGTTGGAGGCTTTGCCCTTCATTCCTGTAAGTATGGTGCGAAGCATGTAGACGCATGTGATATCTCAAAGCTTGCTTGTGAAGAGATACGTCTTAATGCAAGTCTAAATCAGTTTTCTCAGCTTCAGGTAATTTGTACAGATGTCTTTGAATATTTAAGACGCCCTGAGCTAAAGGATAAATATGATGTAATTATATTAGATCCTCCTGCGTTTACGAAGGATAAAACTACTATTAAAAAAGCATATCGGGGATATAAAGAAATTAACCTTCAGGCTTTAAAAATCATTCGTAAGGGAGGATACCTTTTAACGTTTTCTTGTAGTCAGCATATGACCCCAGAGCTATTTATGCAGATGCTAAAGGATTCTGCTAAGGATGCTAATCGCTTGATTCAATTTATTGATTTTAGAATACAAGCCCCTGACCACCCAGCACTATTATCAGCAAATGAGCAGTTATATTTAAAATGTATTGTCTTGCGAGTATTATAAGGAGGAAATAATATGGATAGTAAGATATTTATTGAACATCGAAAAAAAATATTCGATTTAATGGAAGATCAGTCTGTTATGATAATTTTTTCCAATTTGAAAAGTGAGAATAAGAATGAGGTACAACGAAATTTTTTCTACTTAACAGGTGTTAAGGAGGAGAAAGATATTGTTCTACTTTATAAACATAATCAGAAGCAAACGGAAATGATTTTTATTCAGCCCTATGATGAGCTTCAGGCTAAATGGGTTGGGAAGCCCTTTAGTGTAGAAGAGGTGAAATTGACCTCGGGGATATTTGGAGTTCACTATCTTGAGGAGTGGAAGTCCATATTATATCGTATTTTACCAGAATGCAGATATTTATATGTAGACTTGAATCGAGAATCTGTTGAACAACGATTAACTGAAGAGGAATTGTTTATAAAGGAAACTAGGGATAAAAATCCATGGCTACAAGTGTTAAATGCTCGTCCTTTATTTCAAAAAGCAAGAACAATCAAGGACTCTTGGGAAATTGAACAGATGCGTAAGGCAATTGATATAACACAGAAGGGGATTGAGTCTATTTTAGCGAATATAGGTCCTATGATGGAGTATCAGCTAGAATCCTATTTTGATCAATCCATTAAATACTTTGGAGCATCAGGTTATTCTTTTCCAACGATAGCGGCAAGCGGACAAAATGGATGCTGTCTACATTATCAGGAAAATAATTGTAAAATGCAGGATGGTGACCTTGTATTATTTGATTTGGGGGCTCACGTCAATATGTATTGTGCCGATATTTCAAGAACATTTCCTGTTAATGGAAAATTTTCTCCAAGGCAAAGAGAAATCTATGAGATTGTATTAGGTGGACAATCCGTAGTATTTGAGCATGCAAAGCCAGGGATAACGACAAAAGAATTAAATCAGATTTTAATTCAATATTTTGCAAAGGAATTGAAACGAATTGGCTTAATTCAGGAGGATAGTGAGGTTTCTAGATATTATTATCATGGTGTATCTCACCACATTGGATTAGATTGTCATGATCTTTGTGAATATACTCCATTGAAGCCAGGAAGTGTCATATCCAATGAACCAGGTCTGTATATTGCAGAGGAAAAAATTGGAATACGAATTGAGGATGACGTATTAATTACAGAAAATGGCTGTGAAAATTTAAGCCAGGGGATTATTAAAACGGTTGATGAAATTGAGGCATTCATTGCAAGAAGAAAGGAAGAAAGAAAATGAAAGAAGAAATTTTAAAGAATTATGCAAAGCTAATTGTTAAAACAGGAGTTAATGTACAGAAGAATCAGGATGTTGTAATTTCTGCTTCAGTAGAGGATGCTTACTTTGTAAAATATGTTGTAGAAGAAGCTTATCTAGCAGGAGCAAGAGAGGTTACGATTGAATGGTCCTATCAGCCTATCACAAAGCTATCCTATACCTATCAATCCGTAGATACACTAAAATATTTACCTGAATGGTATTTGAAGAAACAGGAATATCGTGTTGAGACACTTCCAGCTATGATTCATATTATGTCATCTGATCCAGATGGGCTTTCAGGAGTAGATCAAGCAAAGCTATTAGAGGTAGAGATGGCAATTGGTCCAGTTATGATGAAATTTAGAGAACAAAAGGATAATAAATTTCAGTGGACAATTGTAGGTATTCCAGGAGAGGCATGGGCAAAAAAAGTGTTCCCTAAGCTTCCTGCAGAACAGGCTATGGATGCATTATGGGATGCAATTTTAAAGGTTACAAGAGTTTATGGAGATCCAGTTGAAAACTGGACTAAGCATAATGCAAACTTAGCAGAAAAGACATCTAAGCTAAATCAATTAGGAATAAAAAAATTAATCTATAAATCTAAGAACGGCACAGACTTTACGATAGACATTCATCCAGAAATGAACTTTTTAGCTGGAGGAGAAAAAACTTTATCTGGTGTATTCTATAATCCAAATATGCCAACAGAAGAATGCTTTACCTCTCCAATTAAGGAATCTGCAAATGGAATTGTTATGGCAACAAAACCTTTATCAGTCCGTGGAGTTCTTGTAAATGATTTTGGATTTAAATTTGAAAATGGGAGGGTAGTAGAGGTTCTTTGCGAAAATAAAGAATACAAGGATGTATTAGAAAAGCTGATTTCCACAGATGAGGGAGCTTCTATGCTTGGAGAAGTTGCACTTGTGCCATATGATTCCCCAATCAATGAAACTAACCTTTTATTCTATAATACTTTGTATGATGAAAATGCTTGTTGTCATTTAGCTTTAGGTAGAGCATTTACAGAATGTATAAAGGATTATCAGCATAAAAGCGAGGATGAGATAAAAGCAGTTGATTTAAATGTTTCTATGATTCATGTGGATTTTATGATTGGTAGTGAGGACTTAAATATAGTAGCAAAAACCTATGATGGAAGAACAGTAGAAATTTTCAAAAATGGAAATTGGGCTATATAATTTCTATAGTTATAAAACAATTAGAAATAAAATATAGCGTTTCTTTTATTGAATAATTGAGATTAAAAAGACATACTTCTGACTACATCAGATGTGATGTCTTTTATTTTTTTGACAAAAAGTCGAATTTTGTCGAGCGTTTTTCAATTTTTCTAAAAAAATATATGCTATAATAAAATCATCAAATAGGGGGCAATTTATGAAGAAAACATTTTTAATTGTAGTGTTTGTAGTGAGTGTTTTATTTGGCTTAAATACTTTGACAGGATGTAAAGAAAGCGAAACTTTATCAGATAAAGAAAAAACACAAATAATAGCTTCCTTTAAAAATACCTATGGAAAAGACTATGGAACGGTTGATATATATTATGGAAAACATAAAGGATATATTGTTTTTGAGATGATGAGCATGCTTCCAGCAGAGAAGATTGTGCAGATAGGAGAGGAAATCTTTGTTTTTACTTCTCGAAATGATCTTTGGACGTTTAAAGATGATAAACTAGTCTTATTAGAAAAGGTGTATGATAGAGGAGACTTAACTGATAAGGATATTGCAAAAATACATAGTAGATACTTACAGGAAATAAAGAAAGCAAATTTGTATGAGAATTATCTTAAAAAAGTAGAAGTTTATAAAAATAGAACAGAAACTCACGAAACAGATCATTTAAAGACATACTGGAGTGGGTCTGATACAAAAGTAATAAATCAGGTATGGGAAAAGGTAAAGAGTGGAGTTTGTCCTATAGATTATGAACTTGGGAAATACAATTATAGTTTTGTGTTTATGCAAGTTGGAACTCAAGAAGGGGCAAAAACAATTACAGTAGCAGAACAAGAATATACCTATTCAAAGGATTTTACAATATGGGTGTATAAGGATAGAGATATCATTTTGAAGGAAGAGATTATTACTTTAGAAGAGGCGTATCAAAGAGGGTATCTTACTAAAGATAATATAAAAGCAATTCATGATATTTTTATATCTTTATAAAATTTCTTAGATGCACAAAAATAAATATATTGAAAAAAGGTTGGCTTTATAATATAATTTATGAGGGCAACCTTTTTGTTCTCCAAGTATGGAGGGCTATTTTTCTTTTTGAGGTGAAAACATGAAAAAACAAACAAAATATATTTTTGTTACTGGTGGTGTAGTTTCTTCTTTGGGGAAGGGAATAGCAGCATCAAGTATTGGAAGATTATTAAAAAATAGAGGTCTAAAGATTTTTATGCAGAAGTTTGATCCATATATCAATGTGGATCCAGGAACGATGTCTCCTTATCAGCATGGAGAGGTTTTTGTTACAGAGGATGGAGCTGAAACAGATTTAGACTTAGGCCATTATGAACGCTTTATTGATGAAAATTTATCTAGAAATTCTAATATAACAGCAGGAAAAATATATTCAAGTGTTATTGCAAAGGAAAGAAAAGGGGAATATTTGGGAGCCACAGTACAGGTTATTCCTCATATTACAAATGAAATCAAAGAAAAGCTAGTTCAGGCCGCTCAGGAGAGCCAGGCAGATGTTATCATAACTGAAATTGGTGGTACAGTTGGTGATATTGAATCTCTTCCCTTTTTAGAGGCCATACGTCAGGCAAGACGAGATTTTGGATATCGCAACACCTTATATATACATAATACATTAGTGCCTTATTTAAAGGCAGCAGGAGAAATAAAAACTAAGCCCACTCAGCATTCTGTTAAGGAATTAAGAGGCTTAGGAATTCAACCAGATATAATCATATTACGAACAGAGGTTTCTATTAAAAAGGAGCAAAAGGAAAAAATTGCCTTATTTTGTGATGTAGATAGAAAGGCTGTTTTTGAAGCAAAGGATTCAAAGATTTTATATGAGGTTACCACCTCACTACATAATCAAAAAATTGATGATGTTATCTTAAAGCATTTTAATATGAGCTTGCCTCAGGCAGATATGACAGAATGGAATAGTCTTATTCAAAGAATTAAGAATTTAAAGGCTGAGGTAAAAATTGCACTGGTTGGGAAGTATATATCCTTGCCAGATGCCTATATAAGTATTAATGAAGCCTTAAAAGCGGCAGGATACTTTCATAATGTAAAGGTACAGATTACTCCAATTGATTCTGATGAGTTAAATGAATCAAATGTTAATGAACGTTTAAAGCCTTATGCTGGAATCATTGTTCCAGGTGGGTTTGGAAAACGAGGAAGTATTGGAAAATTGGCAACCATAATGTATTGTAGAACACATAAAATTCCTTTTTTGGGGATTTGTTATGGAATGCAACTAGCTTGTATTGAGTATGCAAAAAATGTTAAGGGATACCAGCAGGCTTCCTCAACAGAAATTGATCCAGATACCCCTTACCCTATTATTAAAGAGCTTGAAAGCCAAAAGAAAATTGAAAATTTGGGTGGAACGCTTCGACTGGGTCTATATGATTGTAAAATTATGCCAAAAACAAAAACAATGCTTGCTTATGGAAAAGAATTAATTAAAGAACGCCATCGTCATCGTTATGAATTTAATAATGCATATGAAGATGTGTTTGATGAAAATTTTGTCAGGTCTGGAGTGAATCCAGAAACTGGACTTGTAGAGATTGTAGAGTTGAAGAATCATCCTTGGTTTATTGCTTGTCAATTTCATCCAGAGTTTGTTTCTAGACCTTATCGTCCTCATCCGCTTTTTCGTGATTTTATTGGGGCAACAATTAAAAAATAAAGAGAGGTATTGCTTATGTGGGAAAAAATAGAACCAAAGTATGGGGATCAAATTCGAGTAAGCAGAGGATTTTATTCTCATCATGGAATATATGCTTCAAAGGATCAGGTGATTCACTTTGCGCCTCCTGGAAAAACAGACGTACTAGACCCAAGTGCTGCCAGAATTATTGAAACCTCTTTAGAGGAATTTTTAAAGGGTGGTGTTTTAGAAGTGAGAACCTATACTGAAGAGGAGGCACAAAAAAGAAGAAGACCAGAAGAAATTGTTTCTAGTGCTTTATCACACCTAGGAGAAGGTGGGTATGATCTTGTATCAAACAATTGTGAGCATTTTTCTAATTATTGTGCTTTTGGCTCAAAGCAAAGTAATCAGGTAGATAGGGTAATGTCTTTATTATTTGGAGGAAAACAATAATGGTTTTTGGAATAGATGTTGGAGGGACAACAGTAAAAATAGGAATGATAGAAAATAAACAGCTTATTGATAAGTTTGAGATTCCAACCAATAAGGATACTTTATTTAAGGATATATGTTTATTTTTAAAGGACTATATTAAAAGAAACTCTATTCAATCTTTAGAAGGAATTGGCTTTGGTTTGCCAGGAAATGTCATTCACAATTATATCTATAACTTGCCCAATGTAGGCTTAAAAAATATTGATTTAGAGGCAGAAATATCAAAATATTTTCCTGATGTTCCTGTTGCTGCTCAAAATGATGCAAATGTAGCAGCATTAGGAGAAATGTTATATAACAATGAATATCAAAATGCCTGTATGATTACTTTGGGAACTGGAGTTGGCTGTGGAATTGTTCTTCATGGTAAGGTGGTAGAGGGAAGTCATGGAGCGGCTGGAGAAGTTGGGCATATGGGGATAGCTACGGAGTATAATTTTGAATGTACCTGTGGCTTAAAAGGATGCTTAGAAACAGTGGCCTCTGCAACTGGCATTGTTCGTCTTGCAAAATATCACTATCATGAATTTGAAACTAAGCTAAAGAACCCATATACGGCAAAGGATGTTTTTGATTTGGCAAAGCAAAATGATCCTTTATGTTGCTTTGTGGTGGATAAAGTTGCTTATTATATTGCTAAATGCATATCTATCTTAGCTGTTGTTGTAGATGTTGATGTATATTATATTGGTGGTGGAGTTTCTAAGGCAGGTAAGCTGCTTATAGAAGCGATTCAAAAGCATTATGAAAAGCTTTCGCATTATGCTGTAAAAAAAGTAAAGATAGAATCTGCTAGACTTTTAAATGATGCTGGAATGCTTGGGGCAGCTGCTTTAATTTAAGGGCTAACAATATGAATGCAGTTTCAAAATATTATAAGCCTGAGCTTATGGATTGTCCAAAATGTGGTAAAAAGCTTGTTTATCGTTATGCTGTTTCTCAGAAGCTTATTTATTTTTCAAATGGAAGAAGAAATCGAATTCATAATTTAGGATATAGCTGTCCAAATTGCAAGGACAATATGATTTATGTTTCTCAAACGGCAAATAAATTAGCCTTTAAAGGCTATACGTATTCTGTTAAAATAGTATGTATGATTGCCAAATTGAAAGAAAAGAATATGAATCGGGAAGAAATTTGTGATTACTTTTTTTCTAAGAATATTGAGATTTCAGATAGAAATGTAGATAACCTATACGAAAAGTACCTTGAATGTCTTCGTATAGATTATAAAAATCGTATTCCAAAGGCCTATAAGATGATGCAGGATACTTATGGTCAAATTCGTATTTCAATTGATTTGGTTACGGTTTGTGGAACAATATTCATTATTTTTTATGATTATTTTTCTACTGAGATGTTAGCCTTTGTTAGATTTGAGGGACTTGCCGATCCAAAGGTGAAGGAATTTTTAGAAGCTTATCTTAATCCGGGTATGAATATTACTGTAATAGCAAGCATTAGAAGAGATGCCATTTTTATTCCAATGCTAAAAAAGCTTTGTCCTGTAAAAACAAAATTTATTGCTTTTAATAAGTTTTAAATTCGTTTTTTTGCATAAAATAAATGTAATAAATTATTTTGCCGAATATTCTTTACAAAAAACTTTAAGAGTGGTATAATCAAAAAGGATTGAAAGGAGGATGAGAAAAATGAATACAGTTCACTTAGATGAATATGATAAGAAGATTGTTGAATTACTACAACAGGATTCCTCTATTAGTAATATTGATTTATCTAAAAAGATTGGGTTAGCCCCATCATCATGTTTACTTAGAGTTAAAAATTTAAAAGAGCAAAAAATCTTAAAGCAATTTACTGTAATCGTTGATGAAAAACAATTAGGTTTTCAAATCACCTGCTTTGCAAAGGTATATATCCATCCTTTAAATCGTGAGAATTGTCAGGCTTTTATTGAAGAAGCGAAAAGAATTCCAGAGATTGTAGAATGCTATACAATTACAGGAGACGCTTCCTTTTTATTGAAAATTGTTGCAAAAAGCTTTGAATATTATCGGGACTTTGTTTTTGATAAATTACTGAAGGCTCCATTTGTAAGCAATATTGATACTTCCATAGTGGTAAGTTCAGAAAAGGAAAGTACGTCTGTACCTTTAGAATAAGTTACTTTAAGAGCCAATAGGCTCTTTTTTTGTAGGAAATAAGGAGAGTATAAAATGAATGGAATAAAAAAATTGATGAGGTGGAGTAAAAAATATCTTTGGCTAGTTCTTGTGATAGTGGCTTTATCAGCAATACTACAATGGCTGTATGCCTATCTACCTCTGTTTATCCAATATGCGTTTGAACGTATCAATCAGGAGGAAATAATAAAAACAGACCTTCCTCAGTTTTTATTGAATTGGTATAACAATATAGGGGACTTGCTCACCTGCTTATTAATGGTTGGCGTTAGTATGATTGTTTTACAGGCAGTACGATCTGTACTACGTTTTTTAGATAATTACTATCAGGGAGCTTTAGCTCATTATATAGGCTATGATATGCGTATTAAACTATATGATCATGTAATGAATTTATCTTATACCTACCATAATCATTCAGATATTGGAGATTTGATTCAAAGGTCTACTTCTGATGTAGATCAAACTTCAACCTTTATCTCTAGTATGTTACCAGGATTGATTGATATTTTTGTTACAGTCTTTATAGGAGCATATCGCGTATATCAGATATCTCCTACTTTAATGTGGGTTAGTATTGTCAGTATGCCAATTACTGCAATTTCCTCTATCATATATTTTAGATATTGTAATAAAGCCTTTCAAAGGATAGAGGAATCAGAAAGCAGGATGACGACGATTATACAGGAGAATGTTAATAGTTCTCGTGTAGTAAGAGCTTTTGCTAATGAGGAATATGAATTTAAAAAAATGGATGAAGCCAATCAAGCTTATACCAAGAAGAATGGCAAGCTAAATACAGTAATGGCTTTATTCTGGGGAAGCAGTGATTTCTTATGCTTTTTGCAATATGCATTAACGATGAGTGTTGGAATGTTCCTTGCTAAAGATAATTTACTAAGCTCAGCAGATATTGTTGCCTCCTTGCTATTAATGGGAATGCTGATTTGGCCAATGCGTAGTCTGGGAAGAATTATTGCATCCTTCGGAAAGGCAAGTGTTGCCGCAAATCGAATTGATGAAATTTTAAGTATTCCTGAGGAGTTTGAAATAAACGGAACAGAAACCCCAGAAATTACAGGAAACATAGAATTTAAAAATGTTACCTTTCAATTTGAGGATGACTCTAAACCCTTACTAAGGGACGTTTCCTTCTGTATCAAGCCAGGAGAAACAGTTGCTATTGTTGGAAAAACAGGAAGCGGGAAATCTACAATTTGTAATTTACTTACTAGAATGCTTGAAATCAATGAAGGGGATATAATCATCAATGGCGTTTCTATTGCTGATATTGAAAAACGGCATTTAAGAAAAAATATGAAATTGATTCTTCAGGATCCATTTTTATTCTCTAAAACTGTATATGAAAATGTATCTATTGTTGATCCAAGAATTCCTACTGAACGAATTTATGATGCAGCTAGAACAGCAGCAATCCATACTGAAATAGAGAAGTTTGAACGTGGCTATAAGACAATTGTAGGAGAAAAGGGAACAACTCTATCAGGGGGGCAAAAACAAAGAATAGCAATTGCCAGAATGCTTGTTAGAGATTCTAATGTGATTATTTTTGATGATTCTTTATCTGCCTTAGATACCAAAACAGATTTGATGATTCGTCAGGCTTTAAAGAAAAAAAGTAAGGATCAGACGATGATTATTATTACACATCGTTCTACAACAGCAAAGGAAGCCGATCAAATTATTGTGCTTGATGAGGGAAGAGTAGCTCAAATAGGAAAGCATGATGACTTGGTACTAAAAGAAGGATTGTATAAAGAATTGTGGGGAATTCAAGGTGAGCTTGAAGAAGAATTTAATGCGATTTTAAAGGAGGGAAATTAGAATGGAAGAGTTTGATTACGAGCAAGAAGAGCTTAATGATTTAGATTATCGTTCTAACAATAAAGGTCCCTGGAAGAAGATATTTAAAACAGTTTTATTGCACAAGAGAGTCTTTTGTGGATTATTAATTTCTGTATTGTGCTTGGCAGTATTGGATGTATGCTACCCTCTAATTAATTCGTTTGCGATATCGCATTTCTTTGAAAGTACAGACCCAAATCGTTTTGATTTGATTTGGGCTATGGTTTTAGGATATATTGGGGTGAGTGTAGCCTATGGTGTTTGTGTATTTTCCTTTTTGTTTTTTGCAGGAAAGGTTGAAATACAAACCTCCTATGAGTTGAGAAAGGAAGCTTATTTGAATTTACAAAAGCTCCCATTCAGTTATTTTGATAAAACAGCTCAAGGATGGATTATGGCTCGTGTAACCTCAGATTCTAGAAAATTAAGTGAAATAATTTCTTGGGGGTGCGTTGATTTACTATGGGGCTTACTTTCTATGTTTGGAATATTAGGTGTGCTATTAGTTGTGAATACAATGCTATCTATAATTGTTTTAATCATTTTGCCAATTTTAATATTATTGACTATTGTTATCCGAAAAAAGATGCTATCTAGCTATCGAGATGCAAGAAAAGAAAATTCTAAGATCACAGCTGCCTATAATGAAGGCTTTATGGGAGCGAAGGCAGTAAAGAGCTTAGTTATTGAGGATCGTTGCTCTAAGGAATTTTTTGGCAAGGCGACAGCTTATAAAAAAGCTTCTCTTCGTGCAGTATTCTTTTCAGCAATCTTTGGTCCAGTTACGTTTATTCTTTGCTATGCTGGAGTAGGTACAACCTTATACTTTGGTGGTAATATGGTTTTAAATAAGTTGATTGATAGTGCAGTTTTATACTTGTTTATTGATTATACTATAAAATTTTTTGATCCAATTATTGCCATTTCTAGGGTTATAGGAGATTTCCAGCAGGCACAGGCTTCAGCTGAGCGTATTATATCTTTAATTGAGGAACAGCCTGAAATTACAGATCGTGAAGATGTTATTGAAAAATATGGAACTATTTTTGATCCTAAATTTGAAAATTTTGAGCCTTTACTAGGTGAAGTGGAATTTAAGGATGTTACCTTTAAATATGCTAAGGGAGAAGAGGTTTTAAAGAATTTTAATCTCCATATTCCTGCTGGATCAAGTGTGGCATTGGTTGGTCATACAGGAAGTGGCAAGTCAACAATAGTAAACTTGATATGTCGTTTCTATGAACCCACAACAGGAGATATATTAATTGATGGACATAGCTATAAGGATAGGAGTATTACATGGCTTCATTCTAATATAGGCTATGTATTACAAACACCACAATTATTTAGTGGAACTATTATGGAAAATGTGAGGTATGGAAAGCTTGATGCAAGTGATGAAGAAATAATGCAGGCTTTAAAAACCGTTGCAGCTGATGAATTTATTGCTAAGCTAGATGATGGATATCAGGCATTTGTAGGGGAAAGTGGCTCTAAATTATCTGTTGGAGAAAGACAACTGATTAGTTTTGCAAGAGCAATTGTTGCGGATCCTAAAATTCTTGTTTTAGATGAGGCCACCTCTTCAATTGATACACAAACAGAAAGCATGATTCAAAAGGCAGTTGAACAGGTTATGAAGGGAAGAACAACCTTTATGATTGCTCATAGATTGTCTACTGTTGTTAATGCTGATATCATTTTAGTTATGAAAGATGGATGTGTTGTTGAAAGTGGAAAGCACCATGAGCTTTTAGCTAAAAAAGGGTATTATTTTGAATTATATAAAAATCAGTTTGCAGAGGATGCCTTACAAAAATTATTAAGTGAATAATTCAGTTATACACTACTTTATCTCATAAATAGGGTAGTGTATTTTTATCTTTTTTTGAAAGAGAATGTATGCTATAATAAATGCAAAGAGCTAGAAAGCTCATAAGCAGGAGATAATTTATGAAAAAAATTTTTATGTGCTTATTTATTTTTGCCACTATTCCCTTCTTTTTAGGGATAAAGGCAATGGCTGTTGGTAAACCGTTTAATGTCTCTTCTAAATCTTATTTTTTAGGCAGCTTATATAAAAACATATTAGAAGTAAATGAAGAATTTAGAGATATTGAGGATCCTTTTTTTAATCCTGAACTCTACAAATATGCTTTAGCTTTCAATGATGTTATTTATGGGAACAATACGGATTATGAATCCATTTTAATAAATTATGGAATACAATATACAAGATCTAATGATACAAATACTGCCAATGTCTATGAATCTAAGCTTCAATACCAAACCTCATCTTTATA